>JBBTNS010000030.1:349-3258 GCA_038067655.1 Nitrospirota bacterium | reverse complement strand
GTCTGCGACAATTGTAAGACGAAGCCGAATAGGGATCAGCTGGATTCTGATAAGGATGGTGTAGGCGACGTCTGCGACAATTGTAAGACGAAGCCCAATAGGGATCAGCTGGATTCTGATAAGGACGGGGTAGGCGATGTCTGCGACAATTGTAAGACGAAGCCGAATAGGGATCAGCTGGATTCTGATAAGGATGGTGTAGGCGACGTCTGCGACAATTGTAAGACGAAGCCCAATAGGGATCAGCTGGATTCTGATAAGGACGGGGTAGGCGATGTCTGCGACAATTGTAAGTTGAAAGCAAATCCTGATCAAATGGATTCTGATAAGGATGGAGTAGGAGATGTCTGCGACAATTGCGTAAAGACGGCCAATCTGGATCAGAAGGATACGGATGGTGACGGCATCGGTGATGTCTGTGATGAGTGTCCAACCAAGCCAAAGAGTGATGATGATAGTGATAGTGATAGTGATAAAGATTCTGATCTAGACAGCGATAAGGATAGTGACACGGATAGTGACAGTGATGGTGGTCGTAGTGGTAGTTGTGGGTGTACCGCGCCGTTAAATGACGACGATAGCGACAGTGACAGCGATAGTGATAGCGATAAAGACGCTGATGGAGACAGCGATAAGGATAGTGACACGGATAGTGATAGTGATGGTGGTCGCTGTGACGATAATGATGACAGCGACAGTGATAGTGATAGTGACAAATAATTAAATCTATTATTGGTATGCCGGAGGGAAGGATGCTTCCCTCCGGATTCCAGAGGGGTATGGTGGACCCCAAAGTCTAGACCACTTTTATAGTTCAACCATTCCCCCATTTCCTATTCGTTTTCTATTCTCCTTTTTTCCATCTGTTTAAATTTGAGGTGCGGGCAATCAATTCTAAGGCCATCCTCTTTATCGGTGGCTACTGACCGGTCATACCAACCCCGTTGCTTCCTGATACTGAAACACGATTCCGCAGGATCGATCCATGACCCGTTTCCCTTGTTGCTTAAAGACACATTTTTTGAACCAGCATTCTCGGCCTTAACTTCCCCAATCTTCCAAAGATGAAGAAATATCAAATAAATCTTTATGATGATTAAACATACCCGTTTTTGTGTTGTCTAATCGTAATGAGGCAGGTTTTTTGAGTGTGTCTGCAATTTCAGGACGAAATGCATTCACTTTTAACGCGACTTTAACTGGATAGATAAGGGGGTCTTATGCCAAGGAAAATGATTCTAGCGGGGTTAAAATTTATCACTGTACTTTGGGTTTTTGGTTTATCTGTTTTTGCTCATGCAGCCCCTTTTGCTTATATTCCTAATTCGAGTGTTGACACGGTTACCGTAATTGATTTGGCAACGGATACTGTCATTGCCACAATTCCGATAACGCCTGGTGGCAGTGGTTTTGGGGTGGATGCGTGTTCGGGTCCTCTTGTCTATGTGACGAGTAAAGAGATGGGCGTATCGATTATTGATCCTGCCACGAATACGGTTATCGGTACAGAGCCTGTGTTTGGAAATCCGCATGGGGTTATTTCAAACGCTGCTGGGACGCGTGTTTACACCGCCAATACATATGGAACGGTTTCTGTCATCAATCCGGCAACGCATGCCATTACAACGATCAGATTGGAAGGTTCGCCGTGGGGGGTTGTTCTGAATCCTGCCGAGACGCGTCTTTATGTGACAGCCGATGGGAGCAATGTTGTTCATGTGATTGATACGGCAGCGAATGCTGTCGTTGGTTCGATAGCCGTTGATGGTGGCCCCCATGGAATTGCGATCAATAAGGCAGGGACATTTATTTATGTAACGAATAGGAGTGCCAGTACGGTCTCTGTTATTGATACGGCAACAAACGTTGTCAGCGCGACCATTGGGGGTTTTTTCTTGCCAGAGGAAGTTGCCATCAGTCCGGATGGTGCATTTGCCTATGTAACCAATAATGGAACCGATACCGTTTCTATAATTAGCACTGCTACTAATACCATAGTGGGGACAGTCTCTGCTGCGTTTTTCCCACACGGGATCTCTGTTACTCCTGATGGGGGTAAGATTTATGTCACGTTTTTAACCGGGCCTTCGGTTAGGGTGTATAGCACGACCGCTCCTTATCCTCTGGTTGGCACAATGGGGCCTGATACTGCGTACACATATTCTTTTGGTTGTTTTATTCAGCCTGAGCGTGTGCTGGGTGATGCCGACCTGGATGGGGTGCTGGATGCGAATGATAACTGTCCAACAACGCCTAACCCCGATCAGGAAGATAAGGACTTGGATGGGGTCGGTGATGTCTGTGATAATTGTTTGGATAATTTTAATCCCGATCAGATGGATTCTGACGAGGATGGTATTGGTGATGCTTGTGATAACTGCATTGATGTGGCCAATCCGGGGCAGGAAGATGCCGATGGAAACGGGATTGGTGATGCTTGTGAGTTGGGAGATCAAGATGGGGATGGAGTCCCCGATGCAATTGATAACTGTCCTAATACGCCGAACGCAGATCAGTCTGATAAAGATCGTGATGGGGTAGGTGATGCTTGCGACAATTGCAAGGAAGTCGCCAATCCCGATCAGCTGGATTCTGACGGAGATGGAGTCGGTGATGCTTGCGATAATTGTGCTAATACGCCGAATGCAGATCAGTCTGATAGGGACATGGATGGTGTAGGAGATGCGTGCGATACCTGTGATCAGATAGATTCTGATGGTGATGGTGTAGGTGATGCGTGCGATAACTGTCCTAATACGCCAAACGCAGATCAGTCTGATAAAGATGGTGATGGTGTAGGCGATGTCTGCGACAATTGTAAGGAAACAGCCAATGCCGATCAGTTGGATTCTGATGGTGATGGTGTAGGGGATATCTGCGATAACTGTCTAAAGACCGAGAACGCAGAT
>JBBTNS010000030.1:0-249 GCA_038067655.1 Nitrospirota bacterium | reverse complement strand
CAGTCTGATAAAGATGGTGATGGTATAGGCGATGCCTGCGACAATTGTAAAGAGAGACCCAATGCCGACCAGATGGATTCTGATTCTGATGGTGTCGGTGATGCGTGCGATAACTGTGTGAGGGTTGCGAATAGGGATCAGTCTGATAAAGATGGTGATGGTATAGGCGATGCCTGCGACAATTGTAAAGAGAAACCCAATGCCGATCAGCTGGATTCTGATGGTGATGGTGTAGGTGATGTCTGCGAT
>JBBTNS010000029.1:5826-32316 GCA_038067655.1 Nitrospirota bacterium | reverse complement strand
ATAACGATGCTAATTTCTATCTGGTCAAGGTCACTGACACGCCGCCTGCAGGTTCTCCTCATTATGCAGCAGAAAAATATCAAGTCTACTTGGGCTGGCTGGCTGATCCGAAAGGAAATCTGGCCTATAATGGTTATGGAGATGGAGTAGTGCCCGTTGGAGCATATAAATCGGAAATGGGGCTTTTGGGCTTATCTCTTCACAAATACTCCTATCGAGTCGGTGGGCCGGTCATTGATGCGGAGTTGAATTACATTAGTGGGAATATTGATGGCGTTGGAGCGGCTGATCCCGATATATCCGGCATCAGCATGTTGGTAGCAACTACGTTTGGGCCATGGGGACTGACGTTTGTCTATGGAACAGGGCAAGATCCTGCCGAAACCCCAGCGACAGGCGGCAAGCTTAATGTCAACGCCCTCTCCGCCAACTACACATTGGGAAATATCCTTTTAAATACAGATAAAGATTCTGATCGGGAAGGCGGAAGCCTGGATGTGAAAAGACTCGGGATTTCTGCTGTGAAAGGGGCTTATACCCTTGTAAAAAATGAGAAGAATTCGGCTGATGTTGCGCTGATCTTTGCCCAGACGGCCGAAGATGCAAGTGCGACAGTTTCCAGCAATACTTTAGGCGTTGAGATTGATGCCAACGCGACCTGTAAGCTTGATAAGAACCTTGAGTTTTCTGCCGGGATTGGTTACCTCATTGCGGGTACCGCATGGGAGACACTCCATGGTGGAAATGATGATAATCCTTTAAAACTTCATCTCGCCGCGACATTCACGTTTTAGGGAATAGAAGGAGAAGGACTCCCCTCCTTGGGTAAGGAGGGGCAGGGGTGGTTTGAACGGTTGATTCCTGCTTGAAAGCATGTTAGGATGCCAACCGGTTGAGTGCTCTCTTTTTTGGAGGGGCTGGACCCTGTGCAGTAGAAACTTATTAACCCCGCCAGATCCGGAAGGAAGCAACGGTCCGTAAGCCCTTCTAGGTGCCGCGGGATCATCTGGCCTCTCCACAAAGGAGAGGTACTGCGCGTACGGCGTAAGGCTTCGCAATCCGATGGATGCCGGTACGCCGTAACGCGCTTCGCGCAACCCACAGATTATATCGTACATGCAATTTCAAGTTTCCGCACGCCTATGGCGGCCTAAAACATTTGAAGAAGTCGTCGGGCAAAAACACCTCATCCGAATTCTGAAAAACTCGGTTTCAGGCGGCAAAGCGGCACAGGCTTATCTCTTCTCTGGCATACGCGGTGTGGGAAAGACCTCCGTCGCCCGCATTCTTGCAAAAGCCATCAATTGCACTGATACAGAAAAACCCCCGTGTAACGTCTGCACCTCCTGTCGCGAGATCATCGAGAATCGCTCTGTGGATGTGATGGAAATAGACGGCGCCTCCAATACCCATGTTGAAGATGTCCATCACCTGCGGGAGAAAGCCCAATATCTGCCGCTCTCCGGGAAATATAAAGTTTATATTATTGACGAAGTCCACATGCTTTCCAATGCGGCCTTTAATGCGCTGCTGAAGACACTGGAAGAGCCGCCCTCACACCTGGTCTTTATTTTAGCAACAACCGAGGCGCACAAGATTCCAACGACTATTCTCTCCCGCTGTCAACATCTCATCTTTCGCCGTGTCACGCGGGTTGAAATTGAGGCTCAGCTTAGAAAAATTGTATTACAGGAAAATATTGAGATGTCCGACGGCGTGATCACCTTTATCGCAAAGGCCTCCGAAGGCAGTATGCGCGATGCCCTCTCCTTGCTGGATCAGGCAATGGCCTACAGCTCTACCCGCATGACGGAAGATGACCTCGCCATTTTGTTTGGGCGCGCGGCAGGCACCACCTTTCATTCTTTGATTTCTGCGATTGCTGAAAAAAATGCCAAAGGGCTGCTTTCTTTGGCACAGGAGATTGAAAATAATGGATATGATCTCCGCCAATTTTTAACGGACTGGATTGAGTATTTAAGACATCTGATCGTGATGAAAAACATTAAATCGGCTGACTCCTTGATTGATCTTCCCGACGAAGAAAAAAAAGAGATTGAAAAAGAGAGCGCTCTTTTTTCACAAGAAGCATTGCAATCGTTTTTCTCGATTTTTGTCACATTGCAAGAAGACATTCGAAACGCGCCTCGCCCGCATCTGTTGCTGGAGGTCGCCTTCATCAAGGCGATTTTAATTGCGGACCTCACGCCAATTGCACAAATTATTGAAAAGATGGAGGCAATGACGACGGGAATGGCTGTCGGGGCAAAAGCCTTTTCGCCGATACAGAAGCCGAACATCGCCCCTGTCGCGGCGGATATCCCTGTTCGCCCGCATGCTTTGCCATGGGAGAAGAACGCCCTTAAAGATACGCCCCTCCAACCTACCATCAACCCTGTGCCTAAAGATTCAGATGCTGATTTATGGAAAACGCTCTTGCAAGAGGTGAAAGGCGCACGACCGAATCTCGCCTCTTATTTGGGTCAAGGAGGTTTGCAACAGGTTTCCGAGAAAACAATCCAACTGATTTTTTCGGAAGAGAGTTCTTTTTTGATTTCCTTAGTCGACAAGGAGGAGAATAAGAAATGGCTCAGACCGCTTATTAAGCGTTGTTTTAATCGGGATTTAGAGTTGGATTTGCAATCAACCATAAAAGAAAAAACAAAAATTCAGGTGACGAGCAAGGATTCTCCTTTTGTCCAAGAGGCTTTGAAAATTTTTAGCGGTGCAATAGTTTGGAGTAACTGAAGTTACTTCAAACCTTAAAAGCCTGTACATTACCGTACCAATACACTAAGGAGTAAGGTTAACCCATGTCGAATAAAAAAATGTTGGGGGACATTCTAAAGCAGGCGCAGGCGTTTCAGGAGAAGATGGCCAAGACGCAAGACGAGGCGGCGCAAAAGATTGTGGAGGCTTCCTCCGGCGGAAACATGGTGACAGTCCGAATGAATGGGAAGCAAGTTGTTCTTTCAGTGGCGATTGATCCAGAAATTGTGAAATCGGGAGATGTTGAAATGCTGCAGGATTTAATCGTCGCGGCAATGAACGAAGCGGTGAGAAAAAGCCAAGAATTAATGGCGGAAGAAATGAAAGGGTTAACCGGCGGGCTTCAAATTCCGGGATTGTTTTAGATGATGGATAAAAAAACGGTTTTTAGCACACTCATTGAACAGCTCATGCAACTGCCGAGTGTTGGGAAGAAAACAGCAGAGCGATACGCTTTTTTTATTTTGAAAATGCCTGCGGAAAACGCGCGAAGGATCGCGGAGGCGATTATTAATCTAAAAGAAAAAATCGTTTATTGTAAAATTTGCAACAATATGACAGAGGAGGAGGTTTGCAATATCTGCGCAAACGGTGCGCGAGATCCTGCGCGGATTTTGGTGGTAGAAGAGTCAAACACCCTCTTTGCAATTGAAAAATCAGGCGAATACAAAGGGCTTTATCATGTGCTACATGGCACCTACTCTCCTTTATCGGAGGGGGCAGCATCGGAATCAACAAGGGGGGCGATTCATCTGCTGATCGAACGGATTAAACGGGGCGTTGATTTTGGCATCTCTGAAATTATTCTTGCCACCAGTCCCAACATTGAGGGAGAGGCAACCGCGCTTTATTTGACTCGGATGATGAAGCCATTTGGAGTCAAGATTACTCGGATTGCCTGCGGCATCCCTGCTGGAAGCGATATTGAATATGCCGATGAGGTCACGTTGGTGAAGTCGTTAGAAGGGCGCCGGGAGGTATAAAATGCCACGCGAGACAAAACAAACCACCGGTCCTGCGGACAGCATAAACGCTTCGCGCAATGTAGGGGGTATAAAATGAAGCGAGAGACACAACAAACCACCGCCTTTGTCCTTTCTTTTATGAGGCTACTTTTGGTGGCAACAGCCATTCTGCCTTTATTAATGGCGCATTCCCTTTTTTTCCCCTATATTTCGGGTAAGGTTTTCTTCTTGCGCTTTTCCGTCACGCTGGTTGCCATTCTCTTTACATTTCGTTTTATTCAAAAACCGTCTTTTCGAGAAGAGATGCGCGAAAAACTGAACCGCTTATTAAAAGACGGTCTCTTTTTATCGGTTCTGGCCTATTTCATTATTTTTGTTCTAACCGCTATTCCTGCTGTCAATTGGTATTGGGCATTCTACGGCTCGATTGAGCGAGGAGAGGGCGTGGTCGGGATGCTTTTTTTCTTCGGCTTTTTTCTTTTTTCTGTTTTGTTATTTCGGGATAAGGATTGGCTTTTATTTTTTAAAATCGGTTTGGGCGTGGCAATTATCTTATTCTTTGATGCAATGAAGCAATATCTAAACGGGGTTAATCGTCCCGCTTCTTATGCCGGCCATCCGATTTATCTCGGGGTCTATTTTCTTTTTGTCATTTTCTCGTCATGGATTATTTATTTTAGCACGGAAAGAGATGATCTCTTCTGGCGGCTTTGTTCCGTCTTGATTGTTCCCTTCTGTCTCGTTGGCATTTTGATTGCGGAAGCGCGCGGCGCCATGGTTGGCATTGCGGCGGGTTCTCTCGCAACCACGGTCTATCTAGCGATTTATGGAAAAGATGAAAAATGGAAGACTTTCACGCTTCGTCAGATCGCATGCTTTCTTTTGGTTGGGCTTGTTTTGTCGGGAAGTCTTTTTCTTACGACACGGGAAAATCCTTTTTGGCAGAAGATTCCGGGGATTGACCGCTTGGCCAGAATTTCCATGAAAGATAGTACAACCGTTTCCAGACTATTAACGGCAAAGGTTGCGATCCGATCGGTGGACCCAAGAGAGGGGAACATTGAGAAATTTTTTCTCGGCTGGGGGCCAGAAAACTTCTTGGTAGCGTGGAATCAATATTTTGACCCGGAGATTTTCCAACACGATTCGGCATCGCTTGATCGCGCGCACAATAAACTGCTGGATGTGATGGTGATGAACGGCATATTTGGTCTGTTGTCTTATTTAGCCGTCTGGATTTGTGCCTTCAAGCTGACCTTTTCAAAAGGGATGCCAGTTCCCTGTCAGTCGGCATTGCTCTTTTTTGGCATCTCTTATTTTGTCCAGAATTTATTTGTCTTTGACAGCGTTGTAACCTATATTCCATTTTTCGCCTATCTCTCGTTTTTGATTTTTATCTCATCAAAGGATTATCCTAATGTGGCAAAGGCCAAGTAAAATATGATGCAAAACAGTATGAAAAAACGAAAAGCAGTTTCACTCATGTCAGGCGGTTTGGATAGTACGCTGGCCACCCGAATCATTCTCGATCAAGGCATAGAAGTGCATGGGCTATATCTAAGCAGTCCGTTTGGCTGTCACGAAGAGGTTGATGCCGTTGCCGAATCGCTTGGAATTGCCCTTCAAGTCGTCGAAAAGGGGAGCGAGTATTTGGATTTAGTTCGCAACCCAAAATATGGATACGGCAAGAATATGAACCCCTGTATTGATTGTAGAATCTACATGTTTCAATTGGCAGATCAGGTGATGGACGAAGTCTCTGCCGATTTTATTATTACAGGCGAGGTTTTAGGGCAGCGCCCGATGTCCCAGCGCAAGAATGCCTTTCAGATTATTGATCGTGACAGCGAGATGGAAGACCTTATTTTGCGTCCGCTCTCGGCGAAGAATTTGCCGCCAACGCTGCCAGAGCGGGAAGGATGGGTTGATCGTGAAAAATTATTAGCGATTGCCGGCCGCGGCCGGACAGAGCAATTGGCCATGGCGGAGGCGTTGCAACTTCGGCATTATTCCGCGCCCGCTGGGGGCTGCCTTCTCACTGATGAAAATTTTTCCGAGAAGCTTTCCGAGTTTTTCAAAATTCGTCCGGAAGGCGGGATGGCCGAGGCACGGCTTTTAAGATATGGCCGCTATTTTAATCTCGATTCTAAAACATTTGCGTTGTTAGGACGCGATAAAAAGGAAAATGAGGCATTGGAGACTCTTTCGCGTGAAGAGGTTTCGCATTCTCGGATGGCCTTTTTCCAGCCTGACTTTTCGGGTCCTGCGGCTATTTTATCCGGCAACTTAACCGCCGATCTTTTTGATGAAGTCGGCCAGATGATTTTACGTTACTCCAAACCCAAAGAGGGAATGCGCGACATTCATGTTTATGTAGGCAATCAAAAAACAACCTTATCGCTTTGTTTAGCGCCGGAAAATATTCTGGCACTTCCTGTCCTGCCCTCATGAGTGCTGCGCACGGCGTCACGCTTTGCACAGCCATCGAAATCGGTCGAATTTTCAGAGGTGCACATGATATTTGAACAATTCCCAGTCGGCCCCTTCCAATGTAACTGCATGATCCTTGGGTGCGAAGAGACGAAGGCCGCGGTGGTCATTGATCCAGGAGAAGAAGCCGACAAAATCCTGGATCGTTTATATCAGCTCGGATTAAAAACACTTTATCTGTTTCACACCCACGCCCATATTGATCATATCGGAGCAACCGATGTCGTCCGCAGACAGACCCATGCGGCGTCGGCCCTGCACGAAGACGACTTATTCCTTTGTCAGAATCTTTCGCTACAAGCCTCTTTGTTTGATCTGCCGACGCCGCCTGTTCCCATCATTGATATTTTTCTGAGACAAGGAGATCTTTTCTCTTTTGGGAAGGGACAACTTTCCGTTCTTCATACGCCGGGGCATACCCCAGGGAGTGTTTCGTTTTACATCCCCACGATTGGACTTCTAACCGGAGATACCCTTTTCAAAGGATCCATCGGAAGAACCGATCTTTGGCGCGGCTCTTATCCCACCCTGATTGACTCCATTCAATCGAAGCTCTTTTCATTTCCGGACGAAACGATGGTCTATCCGGGGCATGGCCCGGTGACGACCATCGGACAAGAAAAACGCGGGAACCCGTTTGTCGGGATAGACGCCTTGTACTAATATGTGCGAAATTATATTAACCGAATTTCAAACCACCCCTACCCCTCCTTATCCAAGGAGGGGAGTAAGAAAACCGAATGCGCTTAAGCTCCCCTCCTATTTTAGTAGGGGTAGGGGTGGTCATTGAAAACGGGATTTATTACCGATCCGATCTATCTTGCACATGATACCGGGAGAGGGCATCCGGAAAATGCGGGAAGATTGTCGGCGATTCTCAATCACCTAAAACAGACCGAAACCGCCTCTTTGTTACAATGGATCACCCCTAGCCTTCATCCTGAAATTGAAAAATGGATTACCGCTGTTCATGCGCCGGCATATTTCCAATCACTTTTACAAAAGAATCCGAAAGGAGTCACTCCCCTTGACCCCGACACGGTCATTTCACCCGCTTCATTTTCTGCCGCGAAAATGGCGGTATCGGGGGTGTTAACAGCGATTGATGCGGTGATGTCGGGAAGATTGAAAAATGGATTTTGCGCGGTTCGTCCGCCGGGACACCATGCGGAATCCAATCGCGCCATGGGATTTTGTCTTTTTAACAACGTGGCCATTGGTGCCCGCTACTTACAGCGACATCACGGATGTAACCGTGTCTTTATCTTGGACTGGGATGTCCATCATGGAAACGGCACTCAAAATAGTTTCTATGCTGATCCCACTGTTTTTTATTTCAGCACACACCAATACCCTTTTTATCCGGGGACTGGCGCCAGAGAGGAGCGGGGCATAGACGAAGGAGACGGTTTTACAGTAAACTGCCCGCTATCAGCAGGATCGGGGGACAAAGAAATGCTTCGGATTTTTAATAAAAATCTATCTTCCGCCGTTTCGAAATTTAAACCCGATTTTATTCTAATATCCGCGGGCTTTGATGCCCATCAGGACGACCCTTTGGCTCAGTTATTGGTCACCGATAACGGCTTTTCCGAAATGACTGCGATTGTGAAGGGACTGGCGGAAACCTATTGCCATGGGCGTATCGTCTCTTGTCTGGAAGGGGGATACGATTTTTCTGCTTTGTCCGTGTCCGTTGAGAAACACCTTCACAATTTGGCGCAAAACTAAGGTTTTCAAGAAATATGGGGACGACGCTAATTCGATATTTTCTATTGGGAGCAGGGGGCGTTCTGTGTTTGGGTGGATCCGTCCGCTTCTACCGCGTGATTATCAACCATACAGAAGATCCGTTATTCGCCCCGCATCTTCTTTTGGTCTTGTTGTCGCTCTTGATTTCATGGAAAATCTTAAAGATCGGAATGGATCAAAATGAAAAGACACTTAAAGATGCCATCTCTTTGATTCGCTCCGGCTCCGTCTTGATGATGATATGGGGGTATCGTCTTTTCCTGCTGTTGACCACGAAGGCTGTGGCTGGGTTTAGAATTGATGCGGGGCTTTCAATTTTATATGTTCTCCTGGGAACTCTCGTCATGTGTATCGGACTAAAAATCAGCAGGCCTATTCGGCGCCAAGTGGTTGCGGCCACTGCGGAAATGACTGCTCCCGTTGGGCATCCGATGTCTGCAGGTCGCGGTAAAAACACAGATAGGGGCGTATCCTAAATGGCGATGAAGTTTAAGGACTATTACGCGCTGTTGCGAGTTCCCCGCTCTGGGACCGAGGGGGAGATCAAAAGCGCGTATCGAAAGCTTGCGCGTAAGTATCACCCTGATCTTTTTGTAACAGGCAAAAAAGCGGCGGAAGAGAAGTTTAAGGAGATTAACGAGGCGTACGAGGTCCTTCGTGACAAGGAAAAACGGTCGCAATATGATAAGCTCGGCCCTAACTGGAAAGATGGGATGCCGTTTCGACCCGCTGCCTCTTCAGCATCAAGGGGTGAAGCCCGGGAGCCCCATCAGGAAAAGGGCGAACACGAATGGTGGGAGGCTGATTCTCACAAAGATACGGAGTCAGGCGAGAAAGACATCTTCTCCGATTTTTTTGAATCGCTTTTTGGCGCGGAAAAAGGCCGAAGGCCTAAGACACAAGGAAGTACAAAGGGCCGAGGGTATGCCCAATATCCCAAATCCGAACGGGGAAAAGATATTGAATCTCACATGGAGCTGACATTAGAGGAGGTGGCGCTCGGAACGAAGCGGCGAATTTGGGTTGAGCGACAAGTTGCCTGTTCTTCATGCTCGGGACGCCGGTTTTTAGGTCAGCATAATTGTATCCGATGTAAAGGAACCGGACTCGTTTCGGAGGACAAGGAGTTAACGGTAACGATTCCAGCCGGGATTTGCGACAACGACCGGATTCGGTTGGCCGGGCAGGGGGAGCCAGGTTTAGGAGGCGGGGAGTCCGGAGATCGGTTTATTGAAGTCAAGTTCCGGCCGCATCCTCAATTTAAGATCAAAGAGGATCATCTAGAAATAGAGATTGATGTGACACCTTGGGAAGCCGTTTTGGGGGCAGAGGTGAAGGTCCCCACCCTTTCCGGAAATGTGATCTTAAAGGTCCCATCGGGAAGTCAAAATGGACAGCAATTTCGGCTTCGCGGCAAGGGGCTGCCAGTTCGTAAAGGAGAAAAGCAAGATCTTTATGTTAGGATCGAGGTCAATCTCCCGGCATCGATTACCCCCGAAGAGAGACAACATTATTTGGAATTGGCACGGTTGGCGAAGAAACGGTAGTCCTGTGGACGGCGGGACGCTTCGCGCGCCCACATAACGCAGGTCACTAACGCCGTACGGAGTACCGCCCAGTACGTAGGACATGGATCTTTCTTTCTTAATTAAGAAATGGCGGCGGTCTCGGATGAAATATTATTTCATCTTTTCACTGCTTGTTTTTTCTGCATTGGTTATTGTAAACCTTATTTTTATTCGTCGTTATTTTTAGATAGACGTTAAGAGATCAAGATGGTTTGGGTCGGGCTAACAGGCGGCATTGCAAGCGGGAAGTCTACAATCTCCCAGATGTTCAAGGCATCGGGAGCCTTTATTGTAGATGCCGATCAAATTGTGCATGATCTTTTAGGCCAAAGGGGGGCCGTCTACCATCTGGTCTTGAATCTTTTTGGAACAGGCATTTTGGATGAAATGGGGAGTATTGATCGGAAAAAGTTAGGCGCCATTGTCTTTAATGATTCGAAAAAATTGATGGCCTTAAATAAAATCGTCCATCCGCATGTTTTCGCCGAGGCGGAGCGTGAGGGGCGTGAGTTAGGATCGGAAGACCCTCGCCGGGTGGTTGTTTTTGATGCCCCTTTGCTGATTGAAACGCGTGCCCATAAAAATGTGGATATCGTTATTTTGGTGTATGTGGATAAGGCAACGCAAATCAAGCGGCTTTGCGAACGCGATGGGATGACCGAAGAGGCCGCAAAGGCGAAAATTGCCTTACAAATGCCCTTAGAGGAAAAGCGTGCCTACGCAAACGAAATCATTGATAATCGAAAAACGATCCCAGAGGTATGCGAAGATGTCAACCGAATCTCCCGGATGCTCTGGGCCGCGGGATAAGCTGGCGCGGGGTTAGCGCAGCAGCTTGTATCTAAATTTTCAACATCAATAAAGAAAGGCTTCTACTA
This sequence comes from Nitrospirota bacterium, assembly GCA_038067655.1. Taxonomy (GTDB): domain Bacteria; phylum Nitrospirota; class Nitrospiria; order SBBL01; family SBBA01; genus JACPZM01. The sequence continues at coordinate 21,894 of JBBTNS010000029.1, read as the reverse complement.
CTAAGTCCCACGATGACAAAACAAACGACCGTCATACCGGCGAAGGCCGGTATCCAGTGTTTTATTTCTGGATTCCGGCTTAAACATTGCCGGAATGACAAAGAGTGTTTCATAATTAAATTGTCATAACACTCGAACTCGATTACACCGAGCAGACGTCGTGGCTGTTGTTCCTAAAGTACCTCGATGCGCTGGACGCTGAGAGCATGGAAGTTCTGGGGAAGATTAGGGTATTGCTACAGGGAGAAACGAACGATGACTGACATTCGATGGAAACAGCGGTTCGACAATTTTCAGAGGGCGTTGGAAAGTCTGACACAGGCCATTGTGCTTATGCAGCAGCGTCCCCTCTCAAAACTGGAGGAACAGGGATTGATCCAGGGGTTTGAGTTCACGCACGAACTGGCCTGGAACGTGCTCAAGGATTACCTCGAACTGGAAGGCATCCAGGGGCTAGTCGGTTCCCGTAGCACGGTGCGCGAAGCCTTCAAGCGAGGTCTGGTCGCCGATGGTGAAGCCTGGATGGACATGATCGAGGCGCGAAACCTTTCCAGTCACGCCTACGACCATGACGTGGCTTCGTCCATCGTGACCGCTGTCCGCGACCGCTATTATCCTGCGTTCCTTGCTTTGCAGGCACACCTTAAGGGGGAGATGTGAACGCGGACGCATTCGGGCTATCCCCCAGGATCGCCGGTCTTGTACGGCAGATACTCGCCGCCTTTCCAGAAGTGGAGAAGGCGGTCATCTACGGTTCGCGCGCCAAAGGAAATTACAAAAACGGCTCGGACATTGACCTGACCCTGATGGGTGATGCGCTGGATTACAAAATACTGTCTGCGGTTGCCGGGGCTCTGGATGAATCGTTGATTCCCTATACCGTTGATTTGTCCCTGTTTGAAAAAATAGAGAACCCCGCACTGCGCGAGCATATCGAGCGCGTGGGCGTGGTGTTTTTCGAGCGCGGAAGTGCTGGGTAAAACAAGGCACTGCTTATGAAGAAGGGGTGGGAGACAAAGAAACTTGGCGATGTGTGCGACTTTGGCGGAAGCTGGCCGCGTTGGACGGAATGAAGAAGTCGCTGTTGCACCATGCGTTTAACGGAGAACTGTGAGATGAAACCACTCGATCCATCTTCAACCTTGCCGCCGGACGGAGGCCAATTCCTCGTCTATCAGACCGAGGATGGGAAGCTGAAGCTCGATGTGCGCTTCGAGGGCGAAACCGTGTGGCTCACCCAGCAGCTCATGGCGGAGTTGTTCCAGACCACCAAGCAGAACGGCAGCCTGCATATCCAGAACGTCCTTTCCGATGGCGAATTGCACGAGGATTCAGTAGTCAAGGAATCCTTGACCACTGCCGCCGACGGTGAACTGGAGCACGGGGCAACTCACAAGAAATCCTTGTCGGTTCGGCAGGAATGGCCGCGCCCGGTGGATGAGGCCTTTGAGCAGGCGGTGAAGCAATTGCCCAAGCCCGCGCCAAAACCACGGAAGAAGAAGCCATGAACGAAGCCGAAACGAGAGCCGAGCATATTGACCCCGCGCTGGAAAGGTGTCCTTTTTTTGCTTTGACACCGCCTGTTAATGGGTGACCCCATGTTTTATGCGTTTGACTTTTAATCTAACATCAGATAATGTCCTCTCATGATCGCTCCGTTACGAATCGAATATCCTGGCGCGGTGCACAATATAAACATTATAGACCTGATATCATTATCCTTCCTATGCGCCTATGCGCGCGGCTCATGGTCCCTTCCCGCCATGCGAGTCATCGTTGCAATCGGCATCATCGTCATCAGCCAACTCCACGCCAGTTTGTTGTCGGCCGGCACCTGCGAATCTGGCGCACAGCTAGGCATCGAGGCTTGCTTCAAGGCGGCCGCCGGGCGCAACAGCGGCTGCGGGGAAACCCGCCAGAAAGCCCTTGATGCTTGTGCCGAGGCACAAGCCGATTCGGACCAAACCTGCAGTGAAGCCGGCATCGCTGCACGGAGGATCTGTGAAGGCCAAGGCCGAGAAGCCCACGTGGTTTGCGATGATGCCCACAAGACCGAAGGCTCCTACTGTACGCAGAAACTAAAATCAAAGGCAGCGGGTTGCGGCAGAAACCTCGACCGTCGCAAACGCGCGGCGTGTCAGAAAGTGGCGCATCGAGATTCAATCGCCTGCGAGGATAAAGCGCGGACCGTCAGTCAAGTTTGTCACAAGCAGGCCTCGTCGCAGGTCTCGGGCTGTTTGTTCGACACCGGCAACACCTATCGTTCCTGCATCGCCACCGCAGCGGGAAATGCCAAGGCGTGCTCCACGCCGGTGTACGACGCCGGCCGCGCCTGCTACATCACCTCGACCGTGCAATCCACCCAGTGCACCAATCTGGTAGAGGAGCAAAAACGAGAGTGCCAGATCGCGGCCGCGCAACCTTGATTTGACCGCCTAAAACCAACATTAAGGGTCACCCATTAACAGTTGATGTCAAGAGGCACAAAGGTATCCCGTCCCTGTTTTTTCTTTTTTTCACTTTCTTAAACAGGGCAATAAATCAATTGCAAGGGTCGCCCGTTTTCCTGCATCCAAAATTTCGTCGGGTTGATGACCGATCACTCCAGGAATGATCTGCATCAGTCACCCATCAGGTTCTAGCCCATCGGCATCTTAGCCGCTTTGTGAAAAAGGCCCAAGCCGCTTACGCGGCTCCAGAAATCTTTCGGTACCATGTCCCGTCCACTCAAATTTTTGGGTCCCATCCCTAAACATCAGAAATGAACCAACCCCTTTTGGCTCAACACATGGGCAGATCAAACGCGTTCCCTTCTTGTCTTATTGTTGGGTTGAAGCGACCCCCAATCAGATCTAATGGCTTCTCACCAAACCCTATTCTGGATCAGCCGCTTCAACCACAACACTTTACGAAAACAATCGCTCTACATGAAATTCCTTTTTCTCCTTCATCATAAAATAACAGGCCTTGGCTAACTTGTTTGCCACCGCACGGTATGCAGAAGGTTGATTCGTCTTCGCACACTTCCTTTGATAAAACCCTTTCGCCTCTTTACAATAGCGAATCGAAAAATTAGCCGCCTCCGCAAAAGCCCAGGATAAATACTTATTCCCGTTTTTCACATTTCCCCTCCCCTTCTGTTTCGCATTACTCCAATACGACGAGGGAACACAACGCGCATACGATGCAAACTGGCCCGCAGAAGCAAAACGTTCGACCGGTCCCGTCTCCAACGCAATCGTCATGCCCAAAGCCGGTCCAATCCCAGGAACACTCGTCAACACCGGATAAATGGGTCCCCCTTTTATTTGCCCGACAATTCGCGTCTCAATCGTTTTGATCCTCCCTTCTAAAAACCGAATCGTCTCTAACATGCTTTGCGCGCTGAAGGACACGTCCTCATCCTTCAAGATATCAGAAAGCTCCACAGCGTCCATCTCGTTGAGCGTATTGTTGCTCAAGGTCACACCGGTCTGATTGCAAACAACCTGCTGCAACGTGTGTTTCAATGATGTCTTTTGAACAATAAATCGGCTGCGCTGACGAAGCAGCTCCCGCGTGCCCCGACTCGCGCGGGGATAAATGTACCCTTCCGGCAAAATCCCCAACCTCAACATTCGGGCAAGCCAGAACGCATCATGCTTGTCATTTAAGTACTTGATCCCCTCATACTGTTTCACGCTTTCGGATTGGCCAAATGCACTTTGTAGCCCTCCTCCATTAAAACATCGACCAGCCAATACCAATTGTATGTCGATTCAACGGCTACCCCTATAATCTTATCCTGATTAGGGAGCCAGAGCTAAAGTGATTTTGGTCTTGTCGTTCGGCAGTTTACGAGAAAATTGTTGCTTCTCCTCCTTAATCAATGATCCCGGGGTAACAATTGTTTGAATGTAAATCCATCTTGATTCTTGGCTTAACAACCCAGTCGAGCGGACGGCCCACAGCATCGCTTTTCCTCCCGTGGGATCATTCCCATCAGAACTCTAATCGTACTGACATTTTGTTTTGGCTATCACAGGGAGGATTCCCCTCCTTGACCCTTGTATAAACAAGGTGTATACTTCCAGATATGAAGACGACTATTCAAAAATGGGGCAATAGCCTTGGCGTTCGGATTCCAAGCCACATGGTGAAAGGCTTATCGTTAGAAAACGGTTCGTCGGTAGAAATTATGGAAGAGGAAAACAGAATCGTTATTCAGCCAAAAATGAAAAAAAGTCTAAAGACAATCCTCGAATTGATCACAAAGGATAATCTTCATCAAGAGGCTTTTCACCCGCGCGCTGGAAATGAAACGCTATGAGTACGTATTGCCCCAACCGGGGCGATGTGGTTTGGCTGGATTACGATCCACAGCTTGGGCATGAACAAGCAAGCAAAAGACCCGCCATGGTCTTATCACCCGTGGAATATAATAAGAAGGTTGGTCTTGCGTTATTTGTCCCGATCACATCCCAAATCAAGGGATATCCATTTGAAGTCAGAATGGCCTTATCCAAAATAAATGGTGTTATTTTGGCCGATCAAATTAAAAGTCTCGACTGGAAGGCAAGAAGAATTAAGTTTATTGAAACAGCGCCTAAAGCATTATTTGAAGAAGCAAAAGAAAAATTGAAATGCTTGATCGATTAAGTAACAAATCACCCCAGCACTTCACACTCATACATAAATCTGAAACCACTTCAGCACGTTTAGGCCTCATACAGACGGCGCACGGATCGTTTGAAACCCCGGCCTTTTTGCCGGTTGGAACGCTCGGCTCGGTCAAGGGCATGACTCCGGTTGAGTTAAAACAACTCAATGTCCCGGCGATGCTCTGCAATGCCTATCATCTTTATCTTCGGCCTGGGCATCATTTTATTGCGCAACGAAAGGGACTCCATGCGTTTATGGGATGGGATCGGCCTATCGTCACCGATAGCGGCGGATACCAAATTTTCAGCCAACAATTGCTCACAAAAATCTCAGACGAGGGGGTCTTGTTTCGCTCCCATCTGGACGGCTCTAAACATTTTCTCTCGCCTGAAAAGGTGATTGAGATTGAAGAGAGTATTGGTGCCGATATCATCATGCCGCTTGATGAATGTCTTCCTTATCAATCCGATTATGAAAAAACCGAGAAGGCGCTCACTCGAACATTGCTTTGGGCGGCACGATGCAAGCAAGCACAAAAACGTCAAGACCAAACATTATACGGCCTGGTTCAAGGGGGATTTTATCCTGATCTTAGGAAGAGGGCGATTGAGACGATTTTAAGTATTGGCTTTCAAGGCATTGCCATCGGCGGCGTTTCGGTTGGCGAGCCGCAAGAGGAGATGTTAAAAGTTTTAGACCAAGTCTTGCCACAGATACCCCATCATTTGCCAAGATATTTAATGGGAGTCGGACGGCCTGAAGATATTGTTGAGGCCGCCATTCGCGGGGTGGATTTTTTTGACTGCGTCCTGCCAACACGTCATGCCCGGACCGGGTCTCTTTTCACATCGGCCGGGGAGATTTCAATTCGAAACGCCCAATATAAAGAGGACGATCGACCGCTTGACCCCAATTGTGATTGTTATACTTGTAAAAACTTTTCGAGGGCCTATTTACGGCATCTTTTTATGGCAAAGGAAATTTTAGCAATACGGTTGAATGCCGAGCACAATTTGTATTATTATACGGCGTTAATGAGGCGATTACGCGAGGCAATCGCCAATAATACTGTTTTGGAATTTCGCCTCGGCTTTTACCAGGCGCGTACAGGAGATTCAATTGTTTGACTTATTCATAGCAGATGCGTGGGCGCAGGCTCCAGGCGCAGGCTCGCCTCAAAGCGCTGCCGGCATGTTCGTTTCGTTTATCCCTTTTATTTTTATTTTTATCTTATTTTATTTTCTACTCATTGCGCCGCAGCAAAAAAAGGCAAAGCAGAGAAAGAAAATGATTGACGCCTTAAAAAAGGGGGATCGGGTCATGACCACCGGCGGCATGATTGGAAGTGTTGCGAATCTTTCCGGAAAAGTGGTTACGCTGCAAGTTGCAGAGGGAACGCGTATTAAAGTCAATCGTAATTATATTGAAGAAGTTCTGGTAACCGATGCCGAGGGGGAGTAGGTTATTTATGTGTAACCATATTATTGGCTTACAGCGACCAGCAGGCGCTGTCACTGTTCGGAGTGGCCGGGGCCACGGGGAAGATAAATAAATGCGGTCAATTTCTGGACGAGTTCTCGCAATTTTTATTTTCTGTGCGATCTCTATCTTTTATGTTCTAAAACCCATGACATTGGGCCTTGATTTGCAAGGCGGCATGCATCTTGTCCTAGAGGTAGATGGTGAGAAGGTTTTAGAGAATACGGTCGAGCGGGCGCGGGTTTCGATCAATGGGGCCGTTGAAAAAGAGGCGGTGACCGTCACCTCCATTGAGCGAGCTGGCAAAACCCTTTCCATTTCAGCACCTGCCGCAAGTGATGCGGCACTGACAAAGATTATTGATCAGTATCCTAACTTTAAGATTGTGAAGACGGGAGAGAATCGGGTTCTTTCACTAAAAGAGTCTGAGATAAAGCAGATATTAGAGTCGGCCACTTCGCAATCGTTAGAAACACTTCGAAACCGAATTGACCAATTTGGCGTCACGGAGCCGCTGATTCAAAAACAAGGGGACAGTCAGATTGTGATTCAGCTGCCCGGCGTGAAAGATCCCCAAAGGGCCATCGAATTGATCGGCAAAACAGCACTCTTGGAGTTTAAGGTTGTGGATCAAGATAACCCAGTGACCAGGGTTTTTCCTGAATCAATTGAAGAAGGCCAGGAAGAAAAAACGCTGAAAGAGTTCGCAGATAAAATTCCGCTAGACCGCGAACTTCTATTTGAGCGGCGGGTTGATAAAGAGACCGGAGAGGTGACCAAGCTTTTGCATTTGGTTCACAAGCAGGCCGCTTTAAACGGTGATCTTTTGTCGGATGCCCGCGTCACCATCGGAGATTTTAACGAGCCAGCGGTCTCTATTACCTTTGATCCCCTCGGTGCAAAGTTGTTTGAGAAAGTCACCGGAGAAAATATCGAAAAACAGCTCGCCATTGTTCTAGACAATACGGTCTACTCGACACCCAACATTAACGAGAAGATTAGTGGTGGGCGTGCACAAATTTCTGGATCGTTCACGACAACGGAAGCGGGCGATTTGTCGATTGCGCTTCGCGCGGGTGCATTGCCGGCTCCGGTCAACATCATTCAAAACGTAACAGTTGGCCCTTCTTTAGGACAGGATTCCATTGAGAAGGGGATCAAAACATCGATCATTGGCGCGTTGCTGGTGGTAGCCTATATGATTTTTTATTACCGTCTTTGCGGACTTTTAGCCAACTGTATGCTGGGCTTAAACCTTCTTTTTTTAATGGGTGCGTTGTCTGCTTTAAGTGCAACCATTACGCTCCCGGGGATTGCCGCCATTGTGCTGACTATCGGCATGGCGGTAGACACGAATGTGTTGATCTATGAGCGCATACGTGATGAGCTTGGCAAGGGTCGGCCAGTGCGTCTGGCGGTGGATGCCGGTTACGAGAAGGCGTTCTCCTCTATTTTTGACTCTCACGTCACGACGTTAATTACCGCGCTCGCCCTTTTTTTGTTTGGGACGGGGCCGATTAAAGGATTTGCCGTTTCGCTTTCGTTGGGCGTGCTGATTAATCTTTTTACATCGCTGGTGGGGACGAAGGTCATTTTTGATATTGTGAATCGTCAGTTTCGGATTGAGAAGCTGAGCATTTAATATGATTAAACTTTTTCAAAATACGAATTTTGATTTTGTAGGCAAGAGGAATCTCTTCTTTGCTATTTCTGGGTTTGCCGTTTTATTGGGGCTGATTGCGATGATTCAAATATCGCGTGGTGCGAGTGGCGGGGCCAACATCGGTGTTGATTTTGCGGGTGGCACATCGCTTTCTCTAAAGTTTAAAAATCCAATTGGCACGGAGTCAGCCCGGAAAATTCTATCAGGGGGGGGATTTTCAGATGCGGAGATTCAGGCTGTTTCCGCTTCCCAGCGCTTGCTGATTCGCATTAAAAAAGAAGGTGCCGGGAAAACCGACTCTCGTGTATCTGCTCTTTTTTCAAAGGCCCTTCCAGATAATGCTTTTGTGGTTGAAAGCAGTACGGAGATTGGGCCGAAGGTCGGGGGAAAACTGCGGGCAGATGCCCTATTGGCGATTACGCTTTCAATGCTTGGCATTATTCTCTACATTGCGTTTCGATTTGAATTTCGGTTTGGTATTGCCGCTGCACTTGCAACGTTCCATGATGTTTTTGTTATTCTAGGTATTTTTTATCTTTTGGATAAGGAGATATCTCTCCTGTTTGTGACAGCACTCCTGACGGTTGCCGGATATTCGCTTTCCGATACGGTGGTTGTCTTTGACCGAATCCGTGAGAATTTGAGGGTGAAAAAGAGGGATCTCTTTCCTGCTGTCATTAATCGTTCGATCAATGAGGTCTTATCGCGTACCTTTAATACCGGATTTAGCACCCTCTTGGCAGTTGGAACGCTCTATTTTTTTGGGGGCGAGGTAATCCATGATTTTGCACTTGCAATGATTCTAGGGGTTCTAATTGGAACCTATTCTTCATGGTTTATTGCCAGTCCGCTTTTAATTGTGCTGCAAAGCAAAGGCTCAGTCGAAAAAAAACCATAACATCTCTAGAAGCCTCGTAACAGGTTTTGAGATGTCCGTAAGGGATCCATCGTGCCCGCTCCTATCGTTCCTCTTTCTGGAAACTTAAAAGACGTTTCCATCTCTGCTGTTCTACACGATCTAAAAACATCAAAGAAAACGGGAGTCTTAACGGCACGTCAAAGTTCTTTCACAAAGACAATTCATTTTCAGGGCGGAGAGATTGTATTTGCCTCATCAAACTACTCAAATGATGGATTGGGGGAGATACTACTAAGGACAGGGGCAGTTGATTTCAAACAATATGAAACTGTCAAAACATTATTAAAAACAGGCAGCATGACGGAAGGCGCCATCTTAATAGAACAGGGGGTTATTAAGCCCAAAATATTTTTTGATCTATTGCTCCTACAAATTAAAGAGATTGTCCTCTCTGTATTCTTATGGGAGGATGCCCTGTATGGCTTCCGGGAGTCCTCGCATCCGCTGGAAGAGTCAATCGGAATTTCAATTGACCCGGACGAGATCATTTATCATGCGTGGATTCGAGTTTCCGACTACGTGCGCCTAACGCACTTTCTGCCCCCCCTTGATTCGGTCTTAAAAAGGGAGTCATTACAATCTGTGCCATCACTGAGCCCACTTTCTGACTTCGATGAAATTGTTCGCCTTGTTAACAGCGAACGAACGATCCGGGAGGTGCTAACGCTCTCAGGGACAAAGGCTTTATCCGCAATGCAAACGCTCAATACGGCCATTGCGACAGAAAAAATAATCGCAGAAATGCCACTTCCAAAAATAGAGGAAAAGAAAGCGCCCGTTGATATAAAAAATGAGAGGCAAGAGACGGGAAGAGACGTGAGAGATGCTTGGAAAGATGAGCCCATTGAGACCAAGATTAGAAAAATTCTGGAAATTTACGAAAGAATCTCCTCCCAAAATTACTATCAGATTTTAGATCTTACGCCATCAACGGAACAGAAAGAGGTTAAGCGGGCCTACTTTAAATTGGCAAAACGGTATCATCCAGACCATTATCTGAGTCGTCAGTTATCGAGAGACGTGCAAGATAAAATCGACTTTGTTTTTTCTCAACTCACACATGCCTACGATGTTTTGTCCCATGAGGACACGAGACAGGAATATGATAAAATATTAAGCAATCCTGCGCCCAAATACGCTTCAGAAAAGGATGCCTTGCGGGAGCTCGTATCCCTTGCAGAGGATGCACTTTCTAAAAATGACCTAAAAAATGGACTCTACTTTTTAGAAGAACTCATCCGTAAAATGCCTGAGTCGCTTGAAAAAAGTGCGGTCTATCTTCGATATGGGCAGACTCTTTCTAAAGTTCCTGGAAGATTAAAAGATGCGGTTTCCGTATTGCAAAAAAGTGCTGCCTTAGATTCCTCTCAGGGAGCCCCTCATTTTGAATTGGGATTAGTTTACGTCAAGGCTGGCTTGACAGAAAAGGCAGAATCCGCTTTCCGAGAGGCCATCAAAAGAGACCCTGATAACAAAGCCGCGCGTGACGAGCTGGCAAAGCTCAACCCAAAAAAAAGGAAGTAGGGCTCCTATGGACCTTTTTAGCTTGCCAATTTTCCCAAACGATGCATCAAGTGTTCTAAGCGATCAGCCTCTGGCGATGCGTATGGCACCACGCGACTGGGCCGAATTTGCGGGGCAGACTTCCCTTGTATCCGAAGGAAGTCTGATGCGCCGCGCTGTGGAGGCAGGAAGGCTTGGCTCTGCAATCTTCTTTGGGCCACCCGGTACAGGGAAAACGGCTCTGGCCAATCTAGTCGCACAAAAGACCCGCGCCCATGTGGAGAAGACTAACGCTGTAACGATTGGCATCCCTGATATTCGAAAGATATTATCAGCCGCCGAGGAACGATACCGCACCCATCGCCGTCGCACACTTTTGGTGTTAGATGAAATTCACCACTTCAACCGCAGCCAGCAGGATGCCCTGCTTCCAGATGTAGAACGAGGGCTGATTACCCTGATTGGTCTTACGACAGAAAATCCCCACTTTTATGTCAACGCGGCTCTTATCTCCCGCTCGACATTGTTTGAGTTTTATCCTTTATCTGAAAACGATATTCAATGCCTCCTGACCCAGGCCATCGCGGACAAGAATCGAGGCTTTGGCGAGAAAAATATCCGATTAGACAGGAAAGCATTGGACCATATTTTTCGTGTCAGTTTAGGTGATGCCCGTCGGGCACTCAATGCCCTGGAGCTGGCCGTGCTGACAACATCGCCCAATGAGGGAGGAGAAATTTTAATCACGCTCGAAATCGCGGAGCAGTCCACACAACACCGCGCCCTTCGGTACGATAAATCATCGGATAACCACTACGATACAATCTCGGCCTACATCAAGTCTCTCCGTGGTTCAGATCCAGACGCCGCGCTTTACTGGATGGCCAAGCTTTTGGCTTCTGGCGAAGACCCTCGCTTTGTGGCGCGTCGTCTGCTAATCGCATCGAGTGAAGATGTGGGAAATGCTGATCCCCAGGCGCTCCTGATTGCCAACGCGGCCTTTGAGGCCGTGCAGAAACTAGGCCTTCCCGAGGCACGCATCCCTCTGGCACAAGCCACGATTTATGTCGCCTGCGCGCCAAAGTCAAACGCGGCGTATCTGGCGGGAGATGCCGCGGCAGACGAGGTTGTAAATGGCCACTGGCGTGAAGTGCCCGATCCCCTCAAGGATGGCAACGGCGACAAAAAATCAAGGGGCCATGGGAAAGAGTATCAATATGCCCATGATTTTCCAGGCCACTTTGTGGAACAGGAATATATGCCGTTATGGAAAAGATTTTATGAGCCGACAGAGCTGGGCTTCGAAAAAGAACTAAAGAAACGGCTTGCCGCCTTGTGGCCCAAACGGTCCTAGCGGACGGCGGAATGCTTCGCGTGGATGACGACATCGGTGGGCCTGCGAAGCATTACGCCGTGCGCAGCACTAATGCGATGAAACCTTGCGCGTAATCCTATCATTCTCTCTGAGGTTGGAGGCCCCTTGAATCACCACTTCTTGTCCCTCCTGCAAACCTTCTACAACCTCTACTAAATTTTTTCGCATGGTGCCAAGCCGAACCTGCTGTGTCCTGACGCGGGAATTCTCTACAATAAAAACCGATTCCTGCCGGCCCCAATCCCAAGATGATTTTCTATCTGGAGATTGAATCAGGCCGAATCGAGGAATGGTCAATCCCCTCCGATGACTTTTAATCCATACATAGGCGGACAGTCCTGTTTTCATTTTAAACTCCGACTGAACTCGAATCGAGACATTCATTTTTTGCATGACGCGGCCGTTATTGAGACCTTCTTCCTCCCCCATTTCAACCTTTTCAACCTCCCCTTTCATCGTCGTATCGGGATAAGAATCCAAGACAATATCCACCTCTTGTCCTGTCATAATGTGGTTGGCCTTTTCCTCTGAAACGGGAACCAGAATACTAACCGATTCCGTTGTTCCCAAGGCAAAGAGGGTCTCTTTGGGATGGACCATCTGGCCGATTGTCACTTTTTGCTCGATGATGATCCCCGGCGAACTCGCCGTGATGACCGTTTGATCCAGGTTATCCTGCGCCATCATGAGTTCTGCCGCCGCGTCCGAAAAATAAACGCGTGCGGCATCCAATTCGCGTGTTGCCTTCTCAAGCTCGGTGCTGGAGAGTAATCTTCTGGAAAAAAGCTCGTTCATTCTTTTTTCAAAAATCTCGCTCTTCTCCAGATTGGTTTTTGATTTTGTGAATTTTTCTTGTGCCAATTTGAGTGCCGCCCGATAAGGGGCAGGGTCTAATTGCGCCAAAACATGACCTTTTGTCACGGCAACTCCGACACCTACCGGCAGAAAGTGAATCTTTCCAGAAAGCGTAGATTTCACTTCTGTTGCAAAAGCCGGGATGGTCCTTCCACTGGCACCCACCACTTCGGTCAGCTCCATTCCCTTGACCGTCATGGTCTCAACCGGAATGCCCAGACCCAAAAAACGGGCCGCCGCCGGACCACCCTTGAAATAGATATACAGGCTTAAAATCCCCGCGCCAATCGCAATCCCGATAAGAAGCAAAAAAATGGCACTCTTCCATGGCATCCCTTTGCTCTCGGAAGGAAGGAACTCTCTTTCCAGTTCCCTTAATAAATTAGTTCGAACCGTCATATTCCTTGACCTGGATTTTAATGAGGGCGCCGCTAAAAACCTATTAGGCGAAGCGTTCTGCCTTCCGCAGTACTTACCCCATGCCAAGTGATTTGATTTCAGACATAAACTCGCCAATGTCCTTGAACTCCTTGTAAACAGAAGCGAATCGAACATAGGCAACTGGGTCAATATCCTGCAACGCACTAATCACTTCTTCCCCAATCAGAACACTCTTGATTTCAGAGCCTTCCATTTCCTGTACTTTTTTCTCAATACAGGTGACAACCTCAGAAAGGATGTCCATACTGACTGGCCTTTTTTCACAGGCTCGCTTTAAGCCATTAAAGATTTTTTCCCGGTCAAAAGGTTCTCGCCTGCCGTCTTTCTTAACGACCATGGGAAAGATCTCGCCCACCCGCTCATACGTGGTAAACCGCCTTTTACAGCCAAAACACTCTCGGCGTCTTCGAACCACATCTCCCTCTTTGCTCAATCGAGAGTCAATGACCTTATCTTCTATATGGCTACAAAATGGGCACTGCATGTAGTACGACTACTCCGATAATGACCGCTCCTGCTGGTCGCGGTAAAAATTAGAAACGGTTACACTAAATATTTGACCTACAAAAAAATTTGCCATTACACCAAAAGGCCTAACTGGAATAAGAAAACGATGCGCAAAGCTGTTGAACCTCTTTTCGTACTGACTCAAGCGCCGCTTCGTCTTTTCTGTTTTTGACGACCCGGTCAATCAACGAGGCGATAATCTCCATTTGGGCCTCTTTCATTCCGCGTGTGGTCACAACCGGCGTTCCCAGCCGAATACCGGAAGCCTGCATCGGAGGGCGAGAATCAAACGGAATGGCATTTTTATTCACCGTAATCCCGGCTAAATCAAGTGCCGCTTCCGCCTCTTTGCCCGAAATATCGTGCGAGGTTAAATCAACGAGCATCAGGTGATTATCGGTTCCCCCTGAAACAATCGAATATCCTTTTCCAATCAGCGATTGGGCCAAAACAGCCGCATTTTTTACAATCTGCTTTTGATACACCTTAAATTCGTCGGCTAAGGCTTCCTTAAAGGCAACGGCTTTTGCAGCAATCACATGCATTAACGGCCCGCCTTGAATCCCTGGGAAAACGGTTTTATCAATCGCCTTGCCATATTGCTCGCGGCAAAGAATCATGCCGCCTCGTGGCCCCCGAAGGGTCTTATGTGTCGTTGTTGTCACGAAATCAGCGTGTGGAACGGGAGAAGGATGAATCCCTGCAGCCACCAATCCCGCAATATGTGCCATGTCCACCATCAACATTGCGCCAACTGAGTCGGCAATTTTTCTGAATGCGTCAAACTGAAGGATTCTCGAATAGGCGGAGGCCCCAGCCACAATCATTTTTGGCTGCTCTGCTTTGGCCATCTGTGCTACTTTTTCATAATCAATGCGACCCGTCTCTTTGTCAACACCATATTGAACCGACCGATAAATGCTGCCCGAAAAGTTAACTGCTGCACCGTGGGTCAGATGTCCGCCATGTGCCAAAGACATTCCCATAATGGTGTCCCCAGGCTTTAAGACCGAGAAATAGACCGTCATATTGGCCTGCGCGCCGGAATGAGGCTGAACGTTCACATGTTCCGAACCAAAAATCTGTTTGGCGCGGTCAATCGCAAGCGCTTCGACGACATCCACATACTGACAGCCGCCATAGTAGCGACGGCCTGGATACCCTTCCGCATATTTATTGGTCAGGAGAGACCCTTGCGCCTCCAAAACAGCGGAGCTGGCATAATTTTCCGAGGCGATCAGAACAATTTTTTCTTCTTCGCGTCTTTGCTCGTCAACAATCGCCTGTGCGATCTCTGGATCAAATTGTGCCAATGATATTTTCATTCCTTATTTCCTTTCAGATGCCGCTTAAAACAAAACTTCGCGCAGCTGTTGCTCAATCTCTTTTTTAACAAGCGCTAAAATCTTATCTTCCGATGTCAACGAGCTTTCTCCGGTCGGAACAATAACCTCATCCCCTCGAATAATGGCAATAATTCGAGATCCTACTGGCATTGGAATTTCCCGAATCGGTTTTCCGACAATCCTGGAAGTGCTGGGCAGATCTATTTCGATAATCTCAACATTGCCAGCACGCAAAGTCAGAAGTGGAATCACCATCGCGTCTGCATTCACCTGCTCTTCAATCATTGAATTGATCAGCCGGGTGGAGCTAACCGTTGCATCCACGCCAATCATTGCAAAGATGGCTTCATCTCTCGGATCATTCACGCGGGCAATGGTTCGAGGACATTTAAAAACGGTCTTGGCAACTTGGCAGATCACAAGATTATCCTCGTCTGTTCCAGTGACGGCCACCAAAACATCTGCGCGATTGGCGCCGCCTTCCTTCAAAATCGGGACGCGGGAGCCGTTTCCCTCCATGACTGATTCCCCAAACTCGGAAACCAGCTCGGAAACGCGGAGGGCATCCTTTTCAATGAGCAATACTTCGTGTTTCTCGTGGATCAGATATTTGACCAAATGGTACCCGACTGTGCCCCCTCCAACAACAATAATATACACCGATCCTAACTTCCTTTCTCTAAAAGACGGGTGAGTTCCGAGATGGCATAATTGGTTGGACAAATCACCGAGAAGCCGAGTGTTCTATATACATCTGCAAGATCTGGATCGAATATTCGGATTAAAACTTCTTTGATTTTGTATTTCTTTTGAATAAATTGCGCGGCCATTACATTTACATTGTCATTTCCAGTGACCACAACGAAATAATCCACTGGATCGGAGAAAACCTTGGTGAAGATGGCATCATCAAAAATGTTTCCATGAACGGAGCAAATATCGGGATGGTCGGTCAGGTTTTTGAATTTGCGTTCTTTTTGGTCAACAATGGCAATTGTATGTCCCTTGCCCACCAACATCCCGGCGACATGCGACCCCACCCGGCCTGATCCTAAAATAACAATACGCATTAACCTGCTTCTACTCCTTATCGCTTCAGAGTACCCCTAGAAACCTACTGTGCATCGAGGCTGCTCGTGACAGTTTTTAGAGGTGCCCGAGACAAATAAGCACTTAATCTACTCTATTAATGATCCATTGTGCAAGTAGCGCAATTGCAGGGCTTTAGATCGTGTTGAAGGTTTCTTGGAACCCTTTATTTAGGATAGACGATCAGCGCGAAAATAGGCATTACGTTCGCTGACTTACTGTATTGCTTCTTCATGAAGTGTATCTCGTT
>JBBTNS010000029.1:0-5726 GCA_038067655.1 Nitrospirota bacterium | reverse complement strand
GGAATAAATTCTAGGTTGGCACACTTATCGCTATATATACTGGCAGATCGGTGAAAATGGACTTGCCGATCTGAATCGGGTTATCCCTGGCTTCTTGATACCCTATTCTTAGCAGACTGAAGCTATTTAAGGAGAAACAAACATGGCTACAATAACAAATAGACGACTTACCCTTACACCGGGTGCAAATAATACCATCATTACCACAGTCAAATGCCGAGTAAACTTTAACCCGTTTGAGATGGCTCACATGCTTGCTCTACCAGCAGTGAGTCACTATCAATTAAGATGTCAACTCTGGGGAAGAGACACGATTGTTGGGGAAGATCTTATAGATGATTTACGATTTATATATCCGATTGTTAAATTTTTCCCAGATGCAACCCCTACCGCGAGTGAAGACTTCGCATTTACTATCGTGTTGCCAAGAGCGTTTTTAAACGAGGATGTTGTTGGATTAGACGAAATCTATGGAAGGCTCACTTTGCGTAGTCACCATAGTCTAGTGCCAGTGGCCGGGGGGAGAACAAACACGGTTAGTATTTTCATCCCATAACCACTTGGGTCTGTTGGGCACTCGCGCCCTTGAAAATATCGTGAATGAGGCGCAAAAACCGTCTCATCGGCGCATGATGCGCCATACCGTAGAGGATAAGAGACGTCGCAAAAAACGGCTCATTCACGAGACCACCCTATCAATAATATAAGGGGCCCATGACCATCATTGACGACAACTTATCATAAATATAAAAGGAGGAACTTAAAATGCAAAATCGATTTTTTCTAGGATTCAAAAAACGGGGCGTACTGATTGTAGGGGTAAGCGTGTTGGTATCCCTGATGTCTATTTGGTTTTCCCCGGCAGCGAACGCTCACCTGTTACTCCCCCCCTACCATAAGACGGTTATCATTGTCCGTCATGCTGAGAAAGTAGACCCCTCCCCACTGAATGATGATTTAGTGCCATTGTCCTCCGATGGATTTGCTCGCGCTGAAACGCTCAGGGAAGTCATGGCAAACTCTGGCGTATCGGCAATCTACGTTACTCAGAAGCTCCGCACACGGCAGACCGCGCAGCCCTTAGCGACCCTCCGTGGAATCGTGCCGATCCAAGTCAACACTGGGAACGAGAGCAACCTAATCAAGAAAGTTCGCGCCTCTACAAGCAAGGTGATACTCATTGTTGCTCATAGCGACACTGTCTCTGTTATCGTTGCCGGGCTTGGCGGCGGAGTGGTTACCGTGGGAAATGAATTTGACAACCTGTTCGTGCTGACACTCACCTCGCCACTCAATAATAGCAAAGCCAGGTTGATTAAGGCAACGTATGGAGCCCCCAGATAAGTGAGGTTTTAATGTACCCGGTAGGGGGACTTTGTTATCCCCCTACTCATCGGATCATTGGAAAGAATGGCTTGGCAATCTCGTGAATGAGGCGTAAACACCGTCTCATCGGTGCATATGCGCCATACCGTAGGGGATAAGAGACGTCGCAAAAAACGGCTCATTCACGAGACTCATGCTCCAATTACGACGAGGGTTTTTTGATAAGACCAGGGTTGAGTGACAAAGCCGCTTCAAACTGCATCGGATAACTTATATCCCAATGATGGAACCGTTTCTAGCGACTTGGATAAAAAAGGAATCTTCTCCCGAAGCCTTCGGATATGGACATCGACGGTTCGGGTTGTTCCGAAATACTCATATCCCCAGATGGCATTCAGCAGATAATCGCGCGTTAAGACATGGCCCTTATTCTGAAGCAGAGATAAAAGCAGAGAAAATTCTTTTGCCGTCAGTGCCACCTTGCTCCCCAAAAGGGTGACTTCGTGGCGCGTGAGATTTAAGGTTAGACTCTGGTACGAATAGACGGTTGTTTTCCCAATAGGATCACTCCGCCGCAACAGTGCCTTAATCCGAGCAATCAGTTCCTTGGGCGAAAAAGGTTTTGTTACATAATCATCTGCGCCCAACTCCAAGCCAAGAACCTTATCGCTTTCTTCATCCCTTGCCGTGAGCAGAATGACCGGCAACGCCGCTGTTTCTTCTTGGGCACGCAATCGTTTTAACACCGAAAGGCCATCCAATCCCGGCATCATCCAATCCATGACCACCAGTGAGACCCCTTTGACTTTGGATAAGGCCTCGGTCCCATTGACCGCAATAATGGGGGAAAACCCTTCTCTTTTGAGGTGATGCGCAAGCAACCCTGTTAAATCAGGCTCATCGTCTACCACCAATATCTTTTGAGCGGCCAATGTTTCTATAGACATCGCTGGCTATTGTAGCGATTTACAATATTCGATTCAAGGGCACCTCTAAAAACGCTGTGATTTTTTGTGTTTATTAGGGCGATACGGACAGTGCGTTATAGTTGAAACCAACTTATTTTAAAAATGTTGCAACATTTTTACTTTTTTATTGTCTAAACAATAGAGGGAGGTCTAATTGGCCTTCCAGAAAACAAACTAGCCCTATTGAAGCTATTTTTTGTTAGATTCTGCTTTATTAAGCTAACAGAATAACCCCTCTTGGGGATGTCCATACGAAACAAAGGAGGTTTATTTATGGTGAAATTACATCGTTTTTCCTTTCTTTTATTTCTATTTTTTATTCTTTTTGGGCTGCCACAACAATACGACGCACAAGCGCAGGTTGTGGAAACGCCCTTGCCGCTTGACCCACTAACATCTCAAGAAAGGCTCAGTGCGAGAGCAATCGCCAGTGCCAATGCCGAGGTGAAAAGATTGCTGGGTCTTGGAGAACGCAAATTAATTGATGTTGAGTTTTTGTCCGTTAAGCCCAACGATGAGGCACTGATGATTGAGGATGCGGGTCAGCCGATACTCGTTCCTCGCTATGCCGTTGTGGTTTTTTACCGTTATGATGGCAACCTTGGGGTTCGTGCCACAGTCGATCTGAAAAGCAAAAAAGTAATTGAAGTGACGAGCATGGATGGGGATTTGGTTCCGATCTCAATGGAGGAGGTCGCGCAAGCGAGTACCCTGGTCCTCAATCATAAAGAATTACAGCAGCAGCTTCCACCCAATAAATACAAGACGGAGGTTGTACGGGTGTTGGCTTCCAATCAAAACGATCCTTGCTGGAAGCGCCGCTGTCTGGGCATCCTTTTCCGTGATATGAAGACTCGGTCCTATTGGTTTAATTCACCGGAAGTCACAGTTGATCTTACAGGGAAAACCGTATCCATGGGGAGAAAGGAAAGGTCCCGATGAATATTCGAAAAGGTTTAACACTCCTCTTTTTTATGACCGCTTTATTTGTTGCCTCACCTCAAACTGTTTTTGCAGCACCTTGCTCTAGTCCTTACTATATCGAACAGCAGTTTCCAAGCACAGGGGCCGAACAGACACGCTGGCGGCTCTGCTGGCGAATGGAAAAAAAATATGGCCTGATTATCACCTCGGCCGACTTTCGTAAGTCGCCCACTTCTCCCTGGGTTCGTGTTTTTTGGGATGCCCGTATTGCAGAAATCTTTGTTCCCTACCATACTGGAACCCCCCGTTTCTACGATATCATGAATTATAATTGGCCATGGGTTCCGATCACCAACACCCATTGTCCGGCCTCCGCAGGGAAACGGCTCGGATCGGGGCCTGATATTTGTAAAGAGGTGCGTGACCGTGGTGTATCGTGGGCCGATGATGCCTTGGTTCGCCGCGGACAAGAACTGGTTTTATGGGGCGTCATTGACGCTTCAAATTATAATTATATTATTGAATGGACATTCCGCGATGACGGAACGATCCTTGGGCGTTCCGGGGCGACCGGATTGATTTTCGCCGGCCATGAGGAGACCGGACACATGCATACCACCACTTGGCGACTGGATGTGGATTTTAATGGTTCTTCGGGGGATTCTGTTTATCTGGGAACCCATACGGAGATAGGCCTGACCGGCAATGATACACAATCTCAGATCTTTAATGAGACCGGAGTAACGTGGGATCCGGAAAAATTCAGTGAGTTTAATGTTTATGATGCCACACTAAAGAACGCCCGCGGGCATCAATCCAGCTATCGCTTGATGCCATTGCGATGGGGAACGGCCCGTCATGACGAAGCGTTTACCAAAAACGATTTTTGGGTCACCCGACAGAAAGTCGGAGAACTCTATGCGGCAAACCTCCCCAGCTATGTGCTACCATCTGACCCCGTTTCAGGAACAGATATTGTCATCTGGTATAGCGGCTCTGCGCACCACCGTGTCCGGGATGAAGATGGAATCCATGATGCAGCTGGAAATTGGACCGGCGTCACCCAGATGATCTGGTCTGCATTTACAATGATGCCGCATAATCTCTTTGACAAGTCGCCGCTCTTCCCGTAATGGGAAGTTTTATTAGGCAAAACACCCTAACCCCTCCTTAACTAAGGAGGGGAGTCACTATCCGTTATAAATTGATGGGCGAGGGAAGCGCGTGCGCCTCAATAGGGCCAATCGCAGTGACTGAAATCGTCTTGGTGTTAAAAAGGGTGTTGGCCACGTCATGAATCTGTTTTAATGTCACACGACCAATTCCAGAAACCACTTCTTCTATCTTGAATGAACGGCCAAAGGCAAACTCGTCTTTTGCCAGACGGCTCATCCGGCTGCCAGTACTTTCCATTCCTAAAAGAATACTTCCTGTGATATGCTCTTTCGCTTTTTTCAACTCTTCTGCTGTGATTCCTTTTTCTTTCATCTTTTTAATTTCTTTGTAAATCAATTCCATGACTTTTGGCGCATTCTTAGCCCCAGTGCCGGCATAAATCGTAAAAAGTCCACCATCATGATAAAAAGAGGGTGCGGAGTAGATCGAATAGGCCAATCCACGACGCTCACGAACCTCCTGAAAAAGGTGGGAACTTACCCCGCCGCCCATAATCACATTCAGAAGATGAAGCGCCTCACGCTGTGGATGAACAATAGCCAATCCAGGGGTGCTAATACAAATATGCACCTGCTCTAATTTCCGCTTTTTAACCTGAAATTGAGGCGTGATTTCCGGAGGAATCCGTAGAATCGGATGCGTGTTGTCTTGGCGATACTCCCCAAATTCCTTTTGAAGAAGGGCAAGAAGGGCATCAAATTTGAATTTCCCTGCCACCGCAATAACAATTTGTTTTGGATCGTAAGTCCTTTTCAAAAAATTGACAATCTTTTTCCGATTGATTAAGGACAATGTCTCGGTGGTACCCAAGATGGTCCGGCCCAGCGGATTTCCTTTTAACATGTCTTCAATATGAAGGGTGTGGACAAGGTCTTCTGGATCGTCCTCTACCATCTTGATCTCTTCCATCACGACCTGTTTTTCTTTTTCAAGCTCACGGGACTCAAATAAAGAATGGTGAAAATTATCGGAAAGCAGTTCCACTGCTTTGGCCAGATGGTCTTCTAGGACCTTCGCGTAGAAAGTGGTATTTTCACGAGAGGTAAAGGCGTTTAATTCACCGCCAATGGCATCAATTTCCTGAGCGATTTGGCCAGCCGAACGACGCTTCGTTCCTTTGAAGAACATGTGCTCCAGAAAATGGGATATCCCATGTTCATGGGCTTCTTCGTCGCGCGATCCAACATTGACCCAAAGGCCTATTGAAACCGACTTCACCGACGGCATCGGCTCCACAATAACGCGGATTCCATTATCCAATACAACTTTACGAATCATTTACTTCTCCTTGCAAACCACTCCCAGCCCCTCGTTAACCAAGGAGGGGAGTAC
>JBBTNS010000028.1:0-7352 GCA_038067655.1 Nitrospirota bacterium | reverse complement strand
ATCTGTTTTTTTGCAAAGAAGTCAAACCATTGTGCCCCTGTCATTGACTTCTAAAAAAAGCTTGTGATAGCCTAAGCCCATGGATGAGTATACCCGACCTAAAGACTACGAACGGCCAAAAGACCCGAAAATATTTGATATGCTGGTGATCGTCGGACTGGTCTTTAACGTCCTGATTGTCGTCTTTATTGTACTCTACTGGCTAGACCTTCTTTAAAGACACCTTTTAGAAAGATGCCCCGTTGCTGTGGCTGATGATGTTAATCACATCCGTGCTGACCTCTTCTACTGCCCGCCCAGTCACGTCAATCACGCCCCATCTTGGGTTGTTTCTGTAAATCTCCCGGCAGTAGGACAGCTCCTGTATGATTTTCTGAATATCGGCATAGCCTGGAATCTGCCGTCTCATTTTTTCCATTCTAGCCTCCCGAATCTCCATCAGACGAGAAGCATCAATCACCAGCCCCACAATTTTACCTTGAATAACCTTATGAATCTCCTTTGGAAGCGGCAAATTCAGAACAATGGGAATGTTAGCCACCTTATAACCAAATTGAGCCAAATAAATGGAGAGCGGGGTTTTCGCTGTGCGCGAAGGCCCAACCAAAACAATATCAGCTTGATTTAATGTGCCAGTTTCCTGTCCATCATCATGTTTCACCGTGAATTGAACCGCTTCGATCCGGCTAAAATAGTCGGTATCCACTCGGTGAAGCAGTCCTGGCATTGACTTTGGGGCTACCCCTAAAAAATAGCTCATGGTGGTCAACAATGGACCGAGAAGATCAATGGCAAGTAGGCCGGTCTTCAGCGCCTCTTCCCGCATTGTATTTCTTAAAATTTCAGAAACGAACGTAAAGATGACCAGACTATTTTGCCCGCAGGCTTCCTTCACAATGGTAGATACCTGTGCCTCTGTCCGAATATAAGTTCTCCTAAGGACAGTCGGTTTGATGTCAGAAAACTGAGACAAGACCGCCTGTAATAGTTTTTCCGCAGTCTCTCCCGTCGAGTCCGATATAACGAAAATCGGTCTTTCAGTCAATTCACTTATAGACATCCGTTTTTTGCCTTCTGATTTTCCTCGTCAATGAGTACCCTTCGCAACACCTTGCCAATCATTGTTTTTGGAAGCGTGGCCCGAAATTCAATTTCTTGCGGGATCTTAAAACGCGCCAAATCGTTTTTGCAAAACGCCATTATTTCGGAGGCGGTCGCCGTCTGCCCTTCTTTCAAAACAATATAGGCCTTGATTTTCTCCCCAGCGAAACTATCGGCCAGCGGCAGACCCACCACCACCACATCCATCACCTTCGGATGCCGATACAACACCTCCTCGACCTCGCGTGGATAGACATTCTCCCCGCGGGTTTTGATCATATCTTTCTTGCGATCCACAATAAAGAAAAACCCTTCTTCGTCTTGCCGCGCCATATCTCCGGTATGCAGCCAGCCATTTTTAATCACATTGTCCGTCTCGTTTTCCTTCTTCCAATAGCCCTGCATGACTTGAGGGCCGCTCACGATCAATTCCCCGACTTCTCCGATTGCCACTTGTTTTTCTCCTGTTTCAATATCCACAATACGGGCATTGGTACTGGGTAACGGGAGCCCAATGCAGGCTTCTTTTCGTTTTCCATAAATGAGGTTTACATGGGTCACGGGAGAGGCTTCGGAAAGGCCATACCCCTCAACCAGTTTTCCGCCGGTTAATGATTCAAACTGTCTTTGTACTTCAACGTGAAGTGCACCCGCGCCCGAAAAGCAGATACGAATCGAAGAGAGATCATAATCTTTTACCGATGGAAAATTGTTGACCGCGACGTACATGGCCTGAACACCCATAAAAATCGTTGTTTTTGTCTTTTGTATGGCTTCTAACACATCGCGTGTGGCAAATCGGGGCAAAAGAACAATACGCGCGCCCAAAGAGATGGCCAGGTTCATGCAGGCCGACATGCCAAAAACATGGAAAAAAGGAACAACACCCAAAAAAACTTCCTCCCCCTTCTTGAGATCGGGCATCCATGCTCGGCACTGGAACGTATTGGCAATGAGGTTTCGGTGAGACAGCATTACCCCCTTCGGAGTCCCCGAAGTTCCCCCCGTATATTGGAGGAGTGCCAAATCTTCCGGGAAAATACAGACAGCAGGGGCATCAGATGTCGCATTGTCCATCAACGATTTCATGTTGTGGAGGAACGATTCTTTCGGCAGTTTGATGTATGTCCCTTCTTTTCTTGCCTTAATCGGATAAAGCAACGAGAGTACAAAAGGGAGCGCGTCGGGTACCGAGGTTGAGATAATATGTTTTAGCGCGGTCTTCTTAAAAACCGCCTCAATACGCGGATAGAAAAGATCAAGCGTGACAATAACTTCTGCGCCGCAGTCTGCGAGCTGGACTTCCAGCTCCCTTTCCACATAAAGGGGGTTGGTCATCACAGCAATTGCGCCGATTTTGAGCACCGCGTAATAGGCAATGACGCATTGCGGAACATTGGGCAGCATGATGGCGACCCGATCTCCCCTTTTTATATACAGATTTAATAACGCATTGGCAAACCGATTTACCTTTTCTTCCAGTTCCTGATAGGTGATCTCTTTGCCATAAAATTCTGTTGCGATGTGGCTGGGGTAGGTCTCTGCCGCTTGGGTCAGCATTTGAAAAAGAGGCATAGCGGGAATATCAACTTTTTCCGGCACGCCCGCATCGTATTGGAGTAACCAGGGCTGATTCATGCAAACCTCCGAATTGAATGAGTGATTCCCGAATTTATCCAATTGGAGAGTGAAAGTCAATTAAGGGAGACGCTGAAAGTCCTCTCCCTACGCCCTAAAATTAAAATTCAAAAATCTGTCCATCGTCGATGAGCATTCCTCGCCCCAAAATATCAAACTCTTTTCGAATGCTTTCAAGATAGGCTGGTTTCATATGATAGACATACAGGGACAGATCAGGCCTTTTTATTTTTGAAAATTCCTGACAGACTAAGGAGGGGGTGAGATGACCCGAGTCATGCGCCAATTGACCCAATTGATCTGGGAAAGAAGACTCAATAAAGGCCGCCTTTAAATGCGGAAGATCTGAAGCCTTTTCCCAAATCTCCTCTGTCTTGTAAGTATCTCCGCTAAAAACAACTGCCGCGTCTTTATCCTCAATAATGTATCCAACTGAAGGGACAAGATGGTTTACTGGAATCGGGGTAAAGGTCAGTCCTTCCACCGTAATGGGTTCTCTCGCATGGATTGTGCGATAACGTAGGATGGGCGTCTCTGCCGTAGGAATGCGTGTGAAGTCAGGCCAGAGCCGATTATTAAACAAGTGTTCCTTTAGTGCTTGAATAGACTCTAGAAGACCAAAAATCTCAACGGGGCGATCAATCCTGCCAAAAAGGCTTTCCGAAAAATAGGCTAGAGACTGCACATGGTCAAGATGGGAATGGGTTAAAAAGACAGCCCGAATCGCTGTCAACTCCTCTAGGGGTAACGCGCCAGAGAGGGTCCCAGCATCTAGGGCAACAGACCGGTTGATCAAAAAACCCGTTGGATTATAGCGTTTTCCCCGGGCTTGTTTGACTTCATCGCCTTGTTCGATAGAACAAAAGTCCGCTCCATAACCCCCCAGAACCCTTATCCGCATTGGTTTTCGTCCTCTTTATTTTCACCGAATACCGCCTTATGCAAGCTTGTATTCAATTGATATGGGCACCTCTAAAAACCGATTGCAGGTTTTTTACAAGCCCATGGTTTAAAGTGATATTGAGTCACTTCAAACTGTTGCACGGGCGTGAGGGTTCTAAGAGATGCCCTAGCGTGTCTCACTCAAAAATACCTTTTGCCCTTATATCACAAGATTATGACAACTGTCTAACCTGACGAACTGTTTTATAAATTAACCGGTGTTGCAATTAATTGTTGAATCTAGCTCCCATCCAAGACCTTTTCTAAGATGCGCCGGCCCATCTCTTTTGTGCCGATTCTTTTACATCCTTCGGAATAAATATCGGCTGTGCGATACCCCTCTTCCAGAACCTGCATCACCGCCGCTTCAATGGCGTCGGCCTCTTTTCCCAGTCCAAAACTGATTTGAAGCATCATGGCGACCGACAAAATCGTTGCAATTGGATTGGCCATATCTTTTCCTGCAATATCCGGGGCACTGCCATGAATGGGTTCAAATAACGCCTTCTGTCCACCCGTGGATGCTGACGGAAGCATTCCAATAGATCCGGTGAGCATCGCCGCTTCATCGGATAAAATATCGCCAAACATATTAGAGGTTACAATCACATCAAACTGTTTTGGATTGCGAATCAACTGCATGGCGCAGTTATCTACATAAAGATGCGAAAGCGCGACATCGGGATAATCTTTATGAACCTCGATCACCACCTTGCGCCACAACGCGGAAGATTCAAGGACATTCGCCTTATCCACGGAGGTGACCTTTTTCCTGCGGCCCCTTGCCAATTCAAAAGCCACCTTGGCAATCCGAACGATTTCCGGGGTGGTATAAACTAAGGTATTGATTCCTCTTTCCCCCTCCGCACATTTTTCGACTCCGCGCGGCTGTCCAAAATAAAGTCCGCCGGTCAATTCACGAACTACAATGATATCAACACCGGAAACGACCTCTCGCTTCAACGTAGACGCATCAGATAATATCGGATAGCACTTGGCAGGACGGAGATTGGCAAAAAGCCCTAACTTTTTACGAATGGCAAGAAGTCCCGTTTCCGGACGGATGGAATGATCAACGGCATCCCACTTGGGGCCGCCCACTGCACCTAATAAAATGGCATCGGCCTCCTCTGCCGCTTTTTGGGTTTCCTCTGGAAACGGAACGCCAAATTGGTCAATTGCTGCTCCGCCAAAAAAATAGGTTTGGGTATCAAATGAATGACCAAAGCGTTTCCCAATGGCATGCAAAACACAGACGGCTTCGCCCATAATTTCCGGCCCGATTCCATCTCCGGGCAATACTGTAATTTTCATCTGTTTTCCCTCCCTAAAAATTGTTCAAACCGCTACAAACTGACTGCGCGAAGCGGTTACGCCGTACGCAGTACCTCAAATCCATATTTTTTAATTCGTCGCCAAAGCGTTGTCCGACTCATCCCTAATTTCAATCCGGTTTCTTTGTAGTTCCAACCCGTCTCATTGAGCAGTTTTAAGATCACTTCTTTTTCAATCATCATTAGGGGCTTGTCCGCATTAATCATCTCTCTGACAATTGGATTGGCCTGATAGATCTCTTTTTGAAGATGGTTGGCCTCCAATATCTCTCCGGTGCAAAAAACCATGGCGTGCTCGATAATATTTTCAAGCTCTCGGACATTGCCGGGATAATCATACTCCGTTAGAATTTTAATCGCATCGAGTGAAACGTGATTTACCTTCCGCCCCATTTCTTTATTAAATTGTTGGAGAAAGTGATTGACCAATGGCGGAATATCATCCTTTCTATTTCGTAACGGGGGAAGCAGAATGGGCACCACACGAAGCCGATAATAAAGGTCTTGCCGAAACTGGTTTTGCTCAATGGCCTTCTTCAAATCTTTATTGGTGGCTGCAATAAGCCTAACATCCACTTGTATTCGATTCGAATCCCCTACACGCTCAAACTCGCCCTCCTGCACCACCCGTAAAAGCTTGACCTGCGTTGCGGGAGAAATATCTCCGATTTCGTCTAAAAAAAGAGTGCCAGTATCGGCCAGTTCGAATCGGCCCATTTTATCGGCAATGGCGCCTGTAAATGCACCTTTGACATGACCAAAAAGCTCGCTTTCCAACACGCCTTCCGCTAAAGCGCCGCAATTGACCCGAATAAACGGCTTGTCTTCCCGCAAACTCAATTGGTGAATGGCGTGTGCCATCAATTCTTTTCCTGTGCCGGACTCGCCTTCAATCAGAACCGTTGAATGGGTTCTGGCAATCTTCGGCAAGAGATTAAAAATCTCCCGCATCTTTTCATTTTTCCAGACAAAATTTTCAAGCGAGTACTTATCTCCAATCACCTCTGCCATCGCCTTACTCTTAATCTTTTCTTGAACCAACTGCCACATGAACATGGCAGAATGACTGCCCATCACCTCAATTTTTCTCGGATCAGCCTCTAATGCTTCATGAACAGTCGGGGAGCCTGTGACATCAATAATTAAATCAACATCGCGGGTGAGCAACGTGCGATAGTTATTTGTCGTGAGAATATGTTTGCGTCGCGCAACATCAAGTGCTGGGGCGTTTGGGTTGGTATCCGCGATCCCGACAATCTTGACCCGCAGGTCTTCATGCAGAATATCAATGAGGGCGGCACCGCCACGGCCAGCACCAATAATGACAACGCGAGTCATTGGCGAAGGTTACAGAATTTGGTCAACCGATTGATGAATGGCTTTGATCGCAGAGACGGACTCCCGGAAAGCGACCTCTTCTTGAGCCGTCAAGGAAAGCTCAATGATCTTTTCAGCCCCACGCGCCCCTAATTTAACGGGGACACCCACAAAAAGGTCATCAATTTTATATTCCCCTTGGCATAAGACGGTGCAAGGCAGAATCTGCTTTTTGTCTTTGAGAATAGCCTCGACCATCGCTAAGACTGCCGCAGAAGGGGCAAAGTAGGCCGATCCCGTCTTTAGCAATTGGACAATCTCTCCCCCGCCTTCCCGTGTTCTTTGAATCATGGCTTCCAAACGACTCTTCTCGATTAATTCCGTGACCGGAATCCCGGAAACCGTCGTATAACGAAGCAGCGGAACCATACTGTCTCCGTGGCTGCCTAAGACTTGCGCATAGATGGCCTCTGATGAAATATCAAGCTCCATCGCAATGAAGGCACAAAGCCGTGCGGAATCCAGCACACCAGCCATTCCAAGGACTCGCTCGCGAGGAAAACCACTGACCTTATAAGCGGTATAAGTCATCGCATCCAGTGGGTTAGAGACAATAAGCAGGATAGCCTCTGGAGAAAACTTTACGACCGATTCGGTGACTTTTCTAACAATATCAATATTGGCACGCAGCAGATCGTCGCGGCTCATTCCAGGCTTTCGCGGCAGTCCCGAAGTAATAACGACAATATCAGACTCGGCAGTCTGATCGTATTGCGCCGTCCCTAAAATCTTGCCACTATAGCCGCAAATCGGGGCGGATTCCATGAGGTCTAACGCCTTGCCAGAAGGCATATCCGGTTCAATGTCAACCAGCACAACATCGGCAATCTCGTTTTCAAGAAGACGTTTTGCTGTTGTTCCGCCTACATTTCCCGCGCCGACGACGGTTACTTTCGGTCGTTTTATCATAACCGCCATTGTAATCTAAAAAAGGTTCGTGACGCAATCTTAGCTCTAGTC
>JBBTNS010000027.1:0-29413 GCA_038067655.1 Nitrospirota bacterium | reverse complement strand
AAGTAAACCCGAATGGTTTTACCACCGTGTTCTACTTTGAGTGGGGTTTGAATCAAGAATACAAAAGCAAAACACCGATAAAGCCAGTGGGAGAGGGTACAGTCGGTGTGCCGATTGCAATCCCCGTACTCGGTCTGGCGCCAGACACAACCTATCACTATCGGGTCGTCAGCATCAGTAGTGGACATACCGTTTATGGCTCAAGCACACAATTGAGAACCCTTCCTGTTCCAGAAATGCCTGTTTCTATCGGCATTGACTTTGAGAATGCTCCATTGCCGACTGTTGTGACCGGTGATGCGACCCTCATAGATAGCGCCTTAGAACTGCTTTATGGGAGTGTGAATCCGAACGGCACAGAGACCGTCGTTTATTTTGAGTATGGTCTGACACCCAATTATGGAAGTACAACGCCGTTGCATAACATTGGCAGTGATTCAACCCTGCATCATGTTCAAGCCTCCTTTGATCTAGACGGGATCATGGCGGGTTGGCTTCACTACCGCCTTGTCGCTTTCAATGCCGGTGGAATGACCGTTGGAGAGGATAAAACCGTCTGTGTCTGTGGCTTTTGGCCATGGGACAATGGTGATGATCATCGTCTCGAAGAGTTCAAAAAAAGCATGGAAAATGAGAAGGACAATGATGTTTTAAGAGCGTATATTCTGACACTCATGGGTAGGTTGGCCCAAGCAAAAAAAGATGGGAGAGTAGAGGATGTAAAGCTTTTAGAGGATAAAATTAAAGTGATTAAGGACGTGCTCAGCGGCCGTGGCGAAGCGTGGGTTTGAGCTTAGGTCATGAAGATAAGGCAACCGTATGTATGAAGTAAGTTTATAACCAATATCGAGTACAAAGTCATCCCTCTGTCTTTGCAAACCGCAAGGGCAGGGGGATGCCCTGTTTAATCCATGATTGTTGAACGGGCAAAGTCTTATTGTTTCTTCTGCGACTAGCGGGAGCAGCAATTTCGCAGGTGCCCGTTGGCAATTGAATGGCATGGCTTACCGATAATTCTTCTCCGAGGGCTGTCATCTGCTCAAGAGGGGCAAGCGGGATGACCACCAGCACTTCGCCGGGAACCGTCTCTTTTTTCTCTTTTTCTTTCTGAGATGAGAGCCACCGTTTAATCAAAAAACCGATGACGACGACGCCAACGACCCCTCCGATTAAGGCAGTGAGGTTGCTTCCGCCATCTTGATCTCCCGAACCCGGGCCCGGAGGGGGAGGTTGCTGCTGAACGGAAGGCACTGGGACAAAATACGGCTCGCCACAGGCGGTGAGCAGAAATATAAAGAGTGTTCCTGATGCCAGCAGGCGAAATCTATTGCTGAATGAGCGGATGGGCACCTCTATATTCCGGCAAACCGGATCACTTCCGGATACTGTTTAAGTAACTTAACCCGCTTTTCAACCTCAACCGTCTGTTGGGGCGGAATCTTTAACTCGACCTGATAGAGGCCCAGCACCGATGGCCCGCCCACAATCACCCCATCTATTTTTTTAAGAATATTTCGGATTTGCAATTCGGTCGCCTCTGGGTGAAACGCGATGGTGAGTCGTGCCTGCGTTTCTATTTGAGGCGCAGGGCCGGATAATGTGGTCAACCGAGTTGGCGCTGTCCAAAGGAGTCCGACGAGTCCAACGATCAGGATGAACTCGGCCGCAATCGCTGCGTATGCTGCCTGCGGGAAAGGCTGCCGCACGGAGGAGATAAACTCCCCAAGCCATTCATGAAAGCGACCGATCCAACCCATCTTCTCTCGCAGGGTCTGTTGCTCAGGGTGAGATTGTGCCGCCTCGTTCTCCTCGATCCTCTCCCATATTTCTGTCAAAAGGCTAGGAGAAGGAGCGGGAGCCGCTTCATTTTGTTCCACGATGTTTTGCTGTAACGCCTTGAGCGACTCAATCTCCCGGCGGCAGTCGGCGCAGTCCGTCAGGTGTCCTTCAACCTCCTGATGTTCCAGGTCGGTTAAGGTTTCATTGATATACCACGGAAGAAGCGTCAGGACTTCCCGATGTTCCATTGTCATCTTATTCCTCCTTTAGGGGTCCCTTCACCCCATTTCCCCAGGATACCCTGAAGCTGTCTCCTCGCATAAAACATCCGCGTCTTAACCGTACTGACCGGACAGCCTAAAATCTCAGCGATCTCCTGACAGGAGAAGCCCTGATAAAAGGTCATCTCGATGACAGCGCGGTGCGAAACGGAAAGCCTCAACAAAGCCTGCTCGATTTTTTCTTTCAACTCTTTTTGGATGATGAGATCCTCCGGCCGCGCTTGTTGGGTATCCTCCAATTCTTGTAAATCGTTGTCTTCCAGTTCGACCATCTCCGGCCTCCTTTTCCGGAGCAGGTTGATTGCCTTATGATGAGCAATCCCAAAAATCCATGTGGAAGGTTTCGCTTCTCCTCGATACGTTTTTGCCCCCTTCCAGACTGCCACAATGACATCACTCAACAGTTCTTCAGATGCGGCAGGATCTGCCGTTAGCCGAAAGAGATAGCGAAACAGCCGGGGTTTGTACGCATGAAAAATCTGTTCGAAGGCCTCCCGGCTTCCCTCCGCAACCTGCCGTATCCATGCCGCTTCCTGATCTGCTGTTGTTTCAGCCACAATCGTTATTCACCTTTCTAGAGGTGCCCTACAGAGTAAGTCGTTAAACGAGGCAAAATGGTTCAACAAATAAGGCCTTTTTATTAGGGTGAAGGGTGTACCCCCCGCAGGGCACGTTGCCCCCGCGAGGGGTGCGACCCTTCTTTTCCAAAAGGAGGAAGATTCCAAAGCGGATCAACCGGGCCGATGCCATGCCCGACTTCTAAAGCGTTTCGAATCGCCTCCGTCATATACCGCTTGGCCGAAAAAACCGCATCCATCAGAGCATCCCCCAGCGCAAGACGCGCGGCAATCGCAGAAGCATAGGTACACCCCGTTCCGTGCGTATGACGGGTCGCAATATACTCGCCTGGAATGATTGTAAAGTCGGTTCCGTCAAAAAGAAGATCGGTTCCCGAATCAGTCAGAAGATGTCCCCCTTTGATTAATACCGCTTTTGGGCCAAATCCAAAAATTGCTTCTGCGGCAAACTTGGCATCAGTGAGTGTTTCTACCTTCCGACCCATCATGCGTTCCGCCTCTAAACAATTGGGCGTGACAAGATGACAAATCGGCAGTAGATTTTCTTTGAGCGATAAAACGGCATCAGGCGCAAGAAGCGCCGCCCCTGATTTTGAGACCATCACGGGGTCAACAACAATATTTTTAGCGCCCTGTTGAATCAGTCGACTGACAACCGATTCGACAATCTGTTGAGAAAAAAGCATTCCCGTCTTGACTGCAGCAATATCAAAGTCGGAAAAAAGAAGATCAATCTGTTCCTCAATGATGGAAACGGGCAGATCAAAAACCCTCGTAAGCGTTTGAGTGTTTTGAATGGCAATGGCGGTCGCCACCGACAACCCAAAGACCCCGTGTGCCGAGAAGGTCTTCATATCGGCGGCAATCCCCGCCCCGCCGGAAGGGTCAAATCCGGCGATGGTTAAAACTTGTTTTTGATAAGCCATAATACTTTTAACAACGCCTATCCCCCAACGTATGACATTTCAATTTTGGGAAGGGTCGTTCCCTCGCTGCGAATCTCTGAATAGCGGTCGGTTCGATTTTGCCATACAGCCGATATGGCATTTGCAATCTGATCATCACGATCACCCTGACGAAGGAGGCTGAGTAAATTGTGTCCTGCTGTTGCAAATAAGCAGGTAAAGAGCTGTCCATCTGCTGAAAGACGGGCACGCGTACAATCACGGCAAAATGGCTGCGTCACCGATGCGATCACACCAATCTCGCCGCTGCCATCTTGATAGCGCCACCGATTCGCCACCTCCCCTTGATAGTTTTTGGAAATAGGCTCAATCGGCATTTCTGCATGAATCGTTCTAATCACTTCTGCGGCAGGGACAACCTCACTGAGCCGCCACCCATTGCAATCTCCCACATCCATATACTCAATAAAACGGACAATGTGTCCACTCCCTTTGAAATACCGAGCGATCGGCAAAATTTCTCGATCATTCATTCCGCGCTTCAGGACAACATTAATTTTAATGGGGGAAAGACCCGCAGACGCGGCGGCATCGATACCGTCAAGGACTCGTTGAACGGGAAAATCAACATCGTTCATTGCCTTAAAAATTTTGTCGTCTAACGCATCAAGACTAACAGTCATGCGATTGAGTCCTGCGGCTTTCAGCAACCCGGCCTGCGCTGCTAATAAGGCGCCGTTCGTCGTTAGGGTAATATCCAGATGAGGAATTTGTACCAGCATCGAAATAAGTTTTTCGATCTCACGGCGAAGCAGCGGTTCTCCCCCCGTGATCCGAACCTTCTCAATGCCCAGTGTGGCAAAAATCTTAGCGAGCCGCGCAATCTCCTCGAATCGAAGAATCTTTTCACGAGGAAGATAGGGATAGTCATGCCGAAAAACCTCTTTGGGCATGCAATAAACACAACGAAAATTACAACGATCCGTGATCGAAATGCGAAGGTCTCGAATAGGCCGATTGGTGCGATCTAAAACCATCTACTTCCTCATCAATTATTTTTCCAATGAGAGAGGGTTGGTTGGGGCGCCAGGATTCGAACCTGGGAATGCGAGATCCAAATTCTCGTGACTTGCCGCTTGTCGACGCCCCACTTTATTAATGACATCTACGTCTTATGTGTAGATTATTTATGCAGTATATCCGTATCGCAAACGCACCGCGACCAACGAGAGCGGTCATTCTCACCCCCGCCCGTCGGCGGATTATACGGAGTCGGAGAAACAATCTTTATTTACGCCAAAACCACGCGGCGCGCGCAAAAGCAACGGCGCAACAAAGACACGCTCGAACCCCTCCCCTCTTATTTTCAAAGCGGCCGATTCGGCGGCAGATTCATTCAAAAATCGGGCAAAGACCGTTGGGCCACTGCCCGACATCAACGCCCCGCATCCGCCAAACGATTCTAAAAGCTGCTTGACCTTGATCAGACCCGGCTGGGCTTTCAGGGTCACCTTTTCCAAATCGTTCTCCGGATGAAGCAAAATCTTTTCCACCGAAGGAACTGCTTCTGACTTTATACTAATGGCATGCTCCCGCTTTGTCAAATCAATCTCATTTCCAATTTCATGGAAAACCTTCGCGGTAGAAACCGGCTCACCCGAAAAAACCAGAACGATAAAACCAGAAACAGCCGAGGCTGTTTTTTGCACACGCTCCCCTCGTCCAAACACCCACGCAAAAGGGCCATGGAAAAAAAAGGGGACATCGCTTCCGACATACCCGCCCAATCGGGTAAGATACTGTCGTGATAAGCGAAGCGACCAGAGCCGATTCAACCCCATCAGTGTACATGCGGCATCACTACTCCCGCCTCCCAATCCGGCCGATATGGGAATCCTTTTTTCCAGCGTGATCGTGGCGCCTTGTTTGATTCGATGAGTCTTTTCCATCTCTTTTTGAAGCATGCGCGCCGCACGCAATACGAGATTCGACTGATCCGATGGCACATCAGAGCCTTTCACGACAAGCCGGATATGCGCCGACTCTTCCTGAAATGTTAGGGTATCGTAAAGCCCCACCATCTGCATCAGAGAGATAATATTGTGATATCCGTCGTGCCTTTGATTGAGAACCTTTAAGTAAAGGTTAATCTTTGCCGGTGCGTGAAGGATCAATCCCATATTTTTGAAGCCGATATCGAAAAGAACGAAAACTAATATGAAGCCGTTTTGCCGCGTCGGTCTGAACCCCGTTTGCTTCCTCCAACGCTTTAATCAAAAGCTGCTTCTCTAATGTCAACATCGAGTCCTCCAGATGAACGACCTTCTCTGCCTTCGCCCGATCGTCCACTTTTATTGGAAGATCAGCCGATTCTAAGGAATGACTCGCGCAAAAATCATTTAGCGTTAAAGTTTTATCCGTTGCAAAGGCCATCGCCGACTCCAAACAATTTTCAAGCTCTCGGATATTGCCTTTCCACTCCCGACGCATTAATTCCTCCATCGCGATGGGTGCAATACCGGTCATCGCCTTTCCTAACTGCTGGTTTAACCGTTTGATGAAAGCATCGCAAAGAATCGGGATATCTTCCGAACGCTCTCGAAGTGGCGGGAGAATGATAGAAATGACATTTAAGCGGTAATACAAGTCTTCTCGAAATCGGCCTTCTGAAGCCCGCGCAGCCAAATCTTGATTCGTTGCTGCAATAATCCGAACATCCACCCGGATATCCTTGGTTCCTCCGACACGCCGAAACTCCTTTTCTTGAAGGACGCGAAGCAGTTTGACTTGAATCGGTAACGGCGCATCCCCAATCTCATCCAAGAAAATGGTTCCTTCATTCGCCACTTCAAAAAGGCCTTCTTTATTCGCAGAAGCACCAGTGAATGATCCTTTCATGTGGCCAAAAAGTTCACTTTCTAATAACGGTTCAGGCAGCGCACCACAGTGAATCGCCACAAAAGGACCATCCTTCCTCGTACTATTAAAATGAACAGCGCGCGCAACCAAATCTTTTCCCGTTCCCGACTCCCCCAAGATGAGTAGGTTCGTATGCCCATCTGCAACTTTCCTGACCCGCTCTAAGACCTGTTCTATCTTCTGGCTCTTCCCTAGAATTTTTGAAAATTCCGCTCCTTTTTTTAGAACCTGTTTCAAATGAATATTCTCACGTTGAAGCCTTTTTCGTTCCAACGCATTTTGAATAATCAGATGCACTTCCTCTAGCCGAAACGGTTTCGTCAAATAATCGTATGCCCCTTCCTTCATTGCAGAAACAGCCGTCTCTGTGGAAGCGTACGCCGTCATCATAATTACAATCGTTTCTGGAGAGCAGGCTGCCGCCTTACGAAGTAGGGTCAACCCATCCATACGCGGCATTTTGATATCAGAGAGCATCAGATCAAAGTGGTCTTCCGAAAGCATTTTCAAGGCGGTATCACCATCATCCGCATTTTCAACGCCATACCCAGCCTTCCGAAGCGCAATCGCAAGAAGGTCCCGTATATTTTTCTCGTTATCAACAACTAAGATTTTTTGCATATTGGAATCAAAATGCGAAAAAGCGTTCCGGCGGCACTACTTGTCACTCCGATGGTTCCGTCATGTTGGTCAATAATCCGCTGTACAATCGACAATCCCAGTCCGGAGCCTTCGTTTTTTGTGGTAAAGAAAGGATAAAAAATCTTAGGCAGATCTTCTTCAGAAATTCCCGTCCCCGTATCACGAAAACAAAATTCAATTTCAGCCTTCTCATTTTCACCGCTTCTGGTTTGAAAATCAACAGTCTTTACAGTAATGGTTAGGGATCCTCCCGCGGGCATTGCGAAAAATGCATTAATCGCCAAGTTCAAAAAAACCTGCTCTAACTGATCCGGATCAACAAAAACCTCAAGTAAAGGATCTGGTATCTCCAAAAGAACATTGGTGCCAAGTGCCACTTTGTCCGTTTTTTTAATAAATTCGATATTTTCTACAAGCAAATCATGAAGTGTAATCCATTGTTTACGAGGAGGCAGCGGCTTTGCATAAAGCAAAAATTCAGTAATAATCCCGTTTAATCGGTCGGTTTCATGAAGCGCAATCTCCATGAGTCTCCGATTCCCCATCTGCATTGCAGGCTCATCTTTTAAGAGCTGGATGGAGCCGGAAAGGGAGGCTAAGGGATTCCGGATTTCATGCGCCATCCCAGCGGCCATTTCTCCCACAAGCGCTAACCATCTTTTTTGGTGCATCTCTTCTTCCATTCTTTTTAACAACGTCAGGTCTCGAAAAATCCCGATAACACCCATCGTCTTGCCCTCATCGTTACGCAAAGGGGAAATAGTGACTTCTAAAAAGCAAGGCGTTCCCTCTTTTCTTAGGATCTCTCCTTCAAAACGCTGCGGGATACCCAATTGTTTTAGATACTGATACTGCACCTTTATTTCTTCCCATGAAAAAATTTTCCACCAAACCTGTCCTATCGCCTCTTTGGAAGTAACCCCTGTAATATCATAGGCCGCTTGGTTAAAAGAGGTAATCCTTCCATCTGAATCCGTTGTCACGACACCATTTGGAATGCTTTCTACAATATCTTCATGTAGGACACGCAACTTTGAAAGGCCAATACTTTCTTCATGGGTTCGATTAAAAAAACGCCCGCTCATAATGCCAATAGAATAAAAGGCAATGGCATGCAAAGACATCCCATAAGGAATTTGAGCTAAAATGGACGTTGAAGAAGACGGAGAGGCCTCCCCCCCTTTAATAAAAACAGTGACCGAGAGTGATAATAAAGCAAGCGTGGCGGTGACAATTCCACCCTTTTCAAAGAAAAAGAAAGCGGCGGCGACAATCGTTGCGATGTAAAGAATTGAAAAAGGGCTTTCTACATTCCCAGAGATACCAATCAGCAGACTCTCGATCAAAAGATCGAAAAAAAGCTGTAGCGCCATAATCCAATTTTGCTTGTCGGATCTTTGGAAGAAAAAAATATAGGAAAAGGTCAGCGTCCCGCGAAGGAAAATAAGAAAATAAAAAAAAGGAGCTTCCGGGGTTGCCCCTGTAGAATGGAAATAAAAAAGGAACAGTCCTAAAACAGGGGCGACAAGTAATGGACGTCTCACCATCAACCAGATGAGATTATCCAAGAGGGATCCTTTACCCAACGACAGCAGCCAACTTAAAGATCGGCAGATACATTGCGATGACCACCGTTCCAACAGTAATACCTAAGAAGACCATCAAAGCCGGCTCTAAGAGCGATGTCATTGCGCTCACGGTTGAATCCACCTCATCATCGTAAAAATCGGCAATCTTACCCAACATCGTGTCCAGCGCCCCGGTGGCTTCACCCACCGCAATCATCTGAACCACCATCGGCGGGAATACCTTCTCTTGGTCCAAAGGTTCCGAGATCGGTTTCCCTTCACTAATACTCTGACGCGACCGAATGAGGGCCTGCTCAATCACCCGGTTGCCCGACGTTTTTGCAACAATTCCCAGCCCTTCCAGAATCGGAACACCGCTACTAATCAGCGTCCCCAGTGTCCGTGTAAACTGAGCGACAGACGTTTTTTGTATCAGGTCTCCAATCACAGGCATCTTCAGTAAGAGTTTATCAATCTGAAAGTGCCCTCTTTCCGTCTGGTAATATTTCAATCCTCCAAATACCCCAGCACCGCTCCCCCCGAGAAGCATCAAAAAATTATTAGCCACCAGATCGCTCAAATCAATTACCTGTTGTGTCAACCAAGGAAGGTTTCCCCCAAAATCGGTAAACATCTTTGAAAAGGTGGGAATAACAAAGACCAACAAAATAACCAAGACCGAAATAGCCACCACAACCGTCACAGAAGGATAGATCAATGCCCCCTTAATTTTCTTTTTAATCTTCATCGCTTTTTCAATATGTACTGCAAGCCGGCTCAAAATGGTATCCAAAATACCGCCAATCTCTCCGGCAGAAACCATGCTGACATAAAGTTCGTTAAAGACTTTTGGGTGTTTACGAAGGGCATCGGTATAAGTGGCACCGCCTTCTACATCGGTACGAACCTCTTTAAGAATTTTAGCAAAAACTAGGTTTTTACACTGCGTCGAAAGGATTTCAAGGCATTGCACCAAAGGCAACCCCGCGTCAATCATTGTTGCAAATTGCCGCGTGAAGACCACAATATCTTTTTCCGAGACCCCCGACCCA
Organism: Nitrospirota bacterium; assembly: GCA_038067655.1. GTDB lineage: Bacteria > Nitrospirota > Nitrospiria > SBBL01 > SBBA01 > JACPZM01. The sequence goes on along the minus strand of JBBTNS010000027.1, from coordinate 19,689 downwards.
AACAAGGAGACCCCCGAAATCTTCCAGTTTAAAAGGGAGGAAAAATCAAAACCTGCAGTTTTCTTTTTAATGGATGTCGCAAAAATATTTTCTTTTCGCAACAGCGTGACCAGTTCTTCACGAGAAGACGCCACGCGTTCTCCCTCCGTCATCATTCCTTGCCTTGTTCTACCTGTCCATGCAAATGTTTCCATTTATTCCTCTCAATCAGCTTAAGGTCGGCCCATTCTAGGCGGTTCCTTCAATAAAGGGGTCGCTCCAGGCCCTCGCCCTGTCCGGCCCAGCATAGTGGTTAGCTCTTCCGGGCGAGAGGAGCGGGCCAATGCCACATCATACGAGATCAGGCCTTTTGTATAAAGAGTAACCAGCGATTGATTCATCGTGATCATTCCATAAAGCTCCTGTCCCGTTTGCATCGCAGAATAAATCTGATGAACCTTATCTTCTCGAATAAGATTTCGAATCGCCGAGTTTGGAACCATCACCTCCACTGCCATCACCCGCCCGATGCCACTTTTATGCGGGATGAGCTGCTGCGAAATAACCCCTTCCAAAACAGAAGAAAGCTGCGCGCGAATTTGCCCTTGTTGGTGCGGGGGAAACATATCAACAATGCGGTTGATGGTCTGCGCCGCAGAATTCGTATGCAACGTTGCAAAAGTCAAATGACCGGTCTCCGCAATACTGAGCGTAGCTTCCGTGGTCTCCAAATCCCGCATCTCTCCAATCAAAACGACATCAGGATCCTGCCTTAAAATATACCGAAGTGCCATCTTAAAGCTTTTTGTATCGGTTGTCACCTCTCGTTGATTCACAATCGACTTTTTATGTAGATGCAAGAACTCAATCGGATCCTCCACCGTAACAATATGATCGTGCTTTTCCGTATTGATTTTATCAATCATCGAGGCGAGGCTGGTTGACTTTCCAGAGCCGGTTGGTCCTGTCACGAGGACGAGTCCCATTGGTTTCTTAATCAGATCATTAATAATTGGGGGAAGCCCCAATGCATCAAACGGTTTAATTTCAAACGGAACCGTCCGAATCGCTGCTGCTACGGAACCTTTCTGAATGAAAACATTGCCGCGAAACCGGGAAAGCCCCTTGATCCCAAACGAAAAATCAAGATCACTTTCCTCTTCAAATCGATGTTTTTGGGCATCGGTCAAAACACTGTAAACAAGTTGTTTAGCGTCAGACGGAGAAAGCGGGGCCAGATCCAAAGGCTGAAGACCGCCGTCCACTCGTATTTGTGGGGGGGTCCCCGCAGTGATATGCAAGTCGGAGGCCCTCCTTTCTATCATGGTATGTAATAGTTCATGTAAACTCGCCATTGACCTCCTTAAAAAGTGATCTCCAATACCTCTTCCAATGTGGTAACGCCCTCTTTAATCTTTTGAAGTCCGCTCATTCGGAGCGTTTTCATTCCGAGACCCACAGCCTCTCTTTTCAACTCATCCGCGGAAGCCCCTTGAAGAATCAACTCCCGTAACGCTTCTTTAATCGGCATGACCTCGTAAAGAGCCACTCGGCCTTTATACCCGGTCTGATTACACGCCTCACACCCTTTTCCCTTATAAGCAATCACGTTTTTAGCATCCTCTTCGCTAAAACCTGCGTGAAGCAGCACCTCTTGCGAGATATCCTCCATTTCTTTGCACTTCGTACAAATCTTACGGGTTAAACGCTGAGCAATAATCATTAGCACGGAGGAGGCCACTAAAAACGGTTCAATACCCATATTTAAAAGCCGGTTAATGGTGCTGGGCGCATCATTGGTGTGTAAAGTGGATAAAACAAGGTGCCCCGTTAAGGCCGCCTTAACCCCAATCTCGGCCGTTTCATAATCTCGAATTTCACCCACCATAATAATATCAGGGTCTTGTCTTAAAAAGGAGCGCAACGCAGAGGCAAAATTAAGACCGATTTCTTCCTTCATTTGAACCTGATTCACCCCCATCAAATTATATTCAACCGGGTCTTCTGCCGTCATAATATTCACTTCTTGGGAATTAATCGTGGAAAGCGCGGAGTAAAGCGTGGTTGTCTTTCCGCTGCCCGTAGGCCCTGTCACCAAAACCATTCCGTACGGACAGTTTATCGACTCAATAAACGTCTTAAGAACCTCGGGTTCAAATCCCAGTGTCGTGAGATCAAGCGATAAAGAGCTTTTATCCAAAATACGCAGTACAACCTTTTCCCCAAAAAGGCAAGGCAGCGTTGACACGCGAAAATCAATCTCGCGGGTCTTTCCAAATTTCAATTTTATACGGCCATCTTGTGGCAGTCGCCGCTCGGCAATGTCTAGCTTAGACATAATCTTCAGACGTGAAACCACTGCGTTTTTAATTTTAACAGGTAGATTCATCATTGTCTTTAAAATACCATCCACTCGAAACCGAACACGAAAAACGGTCTCAAACGGCTCGACATGAATATCGCTGGCTCCCACCTTAATCGCATTCACAAGAAGACCATTCACCAGTTTGACAATAGGGGCCTCCACCTCCCGCATCCCCACATCATCCTTCTGCTCCTCAATCACACTAATGGAATCCAATGCGTCTCCCACAACCAGATCCAAGTCCTCAAACGATGAGGCCGGCAATTCTTCGGACTCTTCGACGCTTACCCCTTGAAAAAGCCCTTTGTCAGGAAGATTCAGGCTTAATGAGTCTCTGGAGGAGACTTTCTCTAACGCTGTTTTTTTCTCAACAAGACTGTTAGATTGCCAGACGGGTCCCCCATTTTTTCCAATAATGGCCGTTGATTCTCTGGGAACGAGGGAAGTTGTTCCTTGTCCGTAATACTTTTCAATTTTCTCGATCAAAGCCGATTCCGTAGCAATAATTGGCTCGACATTGTAACCGGTAATAAACTTAATATCTTCAATCGAAAAAACATCGGTCGGGTCCACCATCGCCAAGCTGATTGTTGTTCCCAATCGCTTAATCGGAAGGACCATGTGTTTTCTGACCATGTCTCCGGGAATCAACTTCACCACAAGGGGATCAATCTCGATTTTGTTCAAGTCAACGGAAGGAACACCCCAATGCTGACTAAAGAACTTCGCGATTTGGACTTCGTCAAGCACGCCCATGCGGGTCAGAATTTTTCCAAAACGGCCACCCTCCTTCTTTTGAATCAGGAACGCCTTTTGGAGCTGTTCTTCCGTAAGCAACTTTGCGCTCACGAGTAGTCTTCCGACACTTTCTGCCATTACAAAACCTCTCCCATTCAATCAGGCAACGTGGTCACCGATAGGGGCCCATGAACTTGCCGCACATCTTTATAAGGATTGAAGTAACATTCAAGTCACTTCAATCTATAGAAATTATATCAGAAAAACAGACTTCCGTCCGAAGTATACTACTTTTTGTGACCATTTTCCAAATCACACCGAAACACTAATGATATTGCAAAAAACAATCTTTCCCCCTAGAATACAAGGATGTTTCGGCTACTTATTCGTTTTATACAGGTACTCAACTCGGAGGCCAATCCGAACCAGATCAGTATCGCTTTTGCCCTCTCGATGATCGTTGGATTCACGCCGACTTTCAGCCTGCATAATCTGATTCCTCTTTTTCTCGTCCTCCTCTTTCGCATCAATCTGGCTGCATTTATTCTAGGCTTTCTCACCTTTACGGCGGCCTCTTTTTTATTAGACCCACTCTTTCACGAAGTTGGCATGCAAGTCCTAACGTACTCGCCATTTACCCCCTTCTTTACCCAACTTTACAATATTCCGCTATGGCGGCTTGAACAATTTAACAACTCCATCGTGATGGGCAGCTTCATTTTATCGCTGGCCCTTTTTCTGCCAGTGCATTTTCTGTCCAAATATTTGATTGTCCGATATCGGGAAGACGTTTTGGCCTGGATTAAAAAAACCCGTCTGATGCAAATGATTCAAGCCAATAAACTTTATCATCTCTACTCCACCTACAACGAATGGAGAAACGGCTAATGGTGCTGCGCACGGCGTTATGCTTCGCACGGCCATGTTGGAGAAATGGCCAATGAAAATTTTTCGCTGGTGGGGGATTCTTGGTTTTATTGTCATTGTCTCGCTCATTGGTTTTTTCTGGCTCATGATGGTGGATCAGATGATTGAGCGGGCCATTGAAAAAAATGGAACGAAAATCATGGGGGCCAAAGTGCAATTAGATGGCGCCGACCTCTCGTTCTCTCCACTGGGTCTTGAACTCATTCGTCTGCAAGTGACCGATAAAGATGAGCCGATGAAAAACGCCGTGGAGATCAAAAGGATCGCCATGTCGTTTGATCTGATTCGTCTCATCTCCAGAAAAGTCATCATTGAAGAGATGACAATGACGGGCATGGCATTTCACACGCCAAGAAAAACGTCCGGAGCCATTTCCAATCAGCGAACGTCCTCTAAGGAAGGTCTGCGGGAAACGCTCGGGCTGCCGTCGCTTGACATCCCAGATGTCCGTGACATATTGGAGAAAGAAAATCTAAAAACTTTGCAACAGGTGGAGGCGATTCAGAAAGAGTTTGAGACTGGGGAAGCAAAATGGAAACAGACGGTATCGGAACTACCTGACAAAGAGAAATTGACGGCCTATCGGTTGCGAATCAATGAATTGAAATCAGCTAAAAGTGGAAAGGTTGAAGACGTTCTAAAGGCAAAAGCCGATTTTGAGACCCTTCGCGCCGATATTAAGCGAGAGGTTGAGCGAATCAAGCAGGCAGAAAAAGACTTAAAGACGGACCTTCAAAAGTTAAACGGTCAGGTTGAAGCGGTCGCAAAGGCACCTCAAGAGGATATCGAACATCTGGCTCAAAAATATTCACTCACGCCAGAGGGACTCACCAAAATGGCCCGCACCCTCTTTGGTGGAGAGGTGGCAACAATGATTAATACGGGGTTTCGATGGTATGACAAATTCAAGCCGGTGCAAGACTGGATTGAAGAAAAACAACGTGAACAAGCGGCAAAACCCAAAGAGATCAAGCCAGAACGATTTAAGGGAATCAATGTTCGGTTTAGAGAGCGAGAGCCGCTTCCTGATTTTCTGATTCGAAAAATTCATATTTCAGCAAGGGCCGAAGCAGGCGCATTTTCGGGGCTTGTCCGTGATGTCACCGGGGATCAGCCGATACTCGGAAGGCCGACGACGTTTCAGTTTTCAGGGCGGCAAATGTCTCGCATGGAATCGTTTTCTCTTTCTGGCATGGTCAATCGGCTAAACCCGAACCTGCCGATAGATCAGGCCAATCTCAAGATACAAGATTTTGGATTAAAAACATTTCATTTGGCCAAATCTGAACAATTCCCCGTTGTGCTGACGCATGGAATGACCGATTTAACTGCGAAAGTGACACTCGGTAAATCGTCCGTTGCGGCCAATTTTGGCGCAAATTTTGGGCCGATTACGATTTCAGCAGGACCGAAGGATTCGAATAAGCCGCTTGTTCTCGCGTTAGCCGGGGCACTCATGGATGTAAAGGCATTTGGGCTTACTGCACAAATTGCCGGAACGCGTGATGATTACGATATACAAATGCAGTCTGATTTAGATGAAATCTTAAAAGCGGCAATGGAAAATCGTGTGCGAGAGCAAGTGGAACTCTTAAAGGGTCGGCTCAAGGAAAAAATTATGGAGAGGGTGGGAAAACCGATTGCAGAGCTCCGATTAAAACTCGGAACCTTCGCGCCGCTTTTAGATGATTTGGTTGCCCGCGGAAAAATCGGAGACGAACTCCTTCAGAAACATCTAAACGAAGCGAAAGACATGGCAGAAGAAAGAGCCAAAGAGAAGTTAAAAAAAGAGGAAGAAAAACAGAAGGAGAAATTGAAGCAACAGTTGAAGGATAAACTCAAGCTACCATTCTAAGTGCTGCGCACGGCGTCACGCTTCGCACGGCAGGGGTGTTTTTAATGCCACTGTATAAGAAGAAATCTGCCGGATGGGATGCCACGCGGCTTTTGCAATCGCAAGACGTGTGAGTCCCGAGTCATCCATTGTGTTAATGAACGTGTAACTTTCAAGTTCACGACAAAACGATTGGAAAAGCCAAGCCGATAGACCGCGAATGGAATGATCCGCAACCTCCAAGAGAACACAAAACGTATCCGATGAGAGTGGAAATCCAAACGTGTACCCGGCAATCACACCGGACACCTCCACGACATAACCAACAGCACCATGCGCCATACCCTGAGCCATCACCCTCTGATGTGCAGACTTAGCATCTTCTTTCATCATGGTATCAAGTTCGCCATCATCTTTACTGCAAGCAGCCCATCGGTCATAAAGCAGAAGACAATCGGCTGTATCCGCGAGAGTAAATCGCCGTAAAATTGGATTGACCCGATTTGCCTGATTCACACAAGCGCGCTGTGCCCTAAACTTATTCCCGGTCAAATGAATAATCTCCTCCCGTTGATAAAGATAATCGGGAGAGGATGGTGTAATGAGGTAACCCGCTTTTTCTAATAATAAGGCAGCTTGCTCATCTACGTTATCTATGCGGCTAAGAACAGAAGGCAGGTTGAGATGTGCCATTCGGGCAAATGCAAGCGCCGTTGCATCCAATAGAGAACCTGCTCCAAATGGAGGCAGTGCAAGGTGCGTCATGCCGTGCGCGGTTGCAAAAAGGCAAAACATCCCAGAAAATGACGCCCACCGATATTCCAACAGATCAGACCAAATCAGATGCGGCAGAAAGGCACTATGCACCAAATCAGAAACAATCAATCGGTTGTTCCGGGACTCTTGATAAATAGCAATCTCTTTTGGAAGAGACAGCGCAATCTCCGATTCTTTTGGCAAGATTGCTTCGGTCAGATGATAGAGTGGGATCATCGCGCGCGTGTCGGGCTGCTTGCTCATCATCAACCCGGGATGATTGGAAAGGGACTGGAGCATCTCCGGCGCTTCAATTTCTTTTGCAATCAGATGGGCGCGTTTGAAAAGTGCGTCAGATGAATCAGGCGTTTCAGAAAAAACAAACGGACAGGCTTCGTGGAGGGTCAATGAGATCATCTGACGCTGATCGTCCCACATCAGCAGAAATGGATAAATCGAGCAATCCAACGGCCGCACGGCATAAATGGTGCATTGATGTGTTTCAGGATTCAGTGCGGGACAGCGGACAGTGCCCCCATCATCGTGCGCAATGGGCGTCACACGGCTTCCTTGCAGATGACTAAAAGACGCGCGGGAAACGCCTGATTGCACGGCTCTTGCAATCTCTTCTTCTCTGAAATAGGGAATCCATGGAGAATGAGCTTCCGAGAAGACACAACACCCACGGCAAGCCAAACAAGTCTCGCTGGGCGGAAGAGAGGGAAGGGTTGTTAATGTGATAGCAGGCGTGACGATGTCCTATCGGCTTTTGGGAGGAACGGTGGCAATGGTAAAGAGTCCGTTCTCCTCTTCTGTCAGGAAGAACAGCGTTCCCTCTGGAACAAACGACCCAAATTCTCCGGAGAAAAGTTCCTCAATCGTTTTTAACACGAACGATTTTCCCATCTCGACCGAATTGGCTCCCAAACCGATTTCCGACAGTTGTTTTAAGTCTCCAAACTGGAGCTCGTTGGTCTCTCCAAACTCTTCCGGAAGCGCAAAGTCAACAAAGACAACACGCGCCTGCGAAAGCGTCGCCAAGCGATTTTCCAAAGCTGCAGCAACCTCATCCATCGGTAATATTTTTAAATTGTCCATTATAAATACCCTTTTGAGACTATCAGGATATGGACAAAAACGCAACAAACCGAAAATCGATGGTAGTGATGGTGCGTGGAGAGTAGACCTCCCCCCTGCGGGGGGAGGCTCGGTGGGGAGGAAAGGGTGGCCCTCCCCTACCGACTAGTAAAGATAGCCGGCACCGCTATCTGTAGCATCAGCATTGCCTTGATTGGTTCCAAGATTGACTCCCTGCAGATTGGAATCTTCAAATGGCGCCCCAACGACCAATCCCTGATCGTTCGTATCAAGATCGGTCTTAGAAACAGTCGCCGTATAGCTGTGATCGCTCAAACTCACCGAGAACCCAAACCCAAATGCACCTCCATTGGAGGCCTGAAGAACAGAGCTCTGAGTCCATGATGATGCGGCAAACGTAAAGACATACGCCTTATTGGCGGTATTCGCGCCCACTGCTAATTTCGACCCATCCCCATTCAAGGAGACTGCCCGACCAAAGGTCCCACCGGCTGGAGTGGTCGTCGCCGCAGCACTCGGCAATGTAATGACGGAACCCCATGTTGGAGCTCCTGTATAGACATACACCTTCCCTGTGCTACCGCTGGTCCCCGGCGCACCGACAGCGAGTGTAAGGCCATCATCACTCAGCGAGACAGATTGACCAACCTGATCTCCATTCACCGCTCCAGCCGCAGTCAACTTTGTTTGCGAAGACCATGTCGTTCCCGCTCTTGTGTAGGTATCCACAAAGCCGATCGCGGCACCTGTTGGGGCACCCACCGCCAACAACGCACCCGTTTGATCTAACGCAACCGATGACCCAAACAGATCGCTGGTTGTCGCAGACGCGGAAGATTTGACATAAGCCTCCTGTGTCCAACTCGCTCCGAAGGCAAAGACATATGCGGCACCTGCGTCCAGAGCCGAGTTATTAGCCGGGTCGCCAGTTGTTCCGGTACCATTGCTGTCCTCAGCCGAGGCACCCACTGCCAATCTTAAACCATCTCCACTGATAGAAACCGCTGACCCAAACTGGTCGCCCGCGCCCGTATTAGAAGCCTTCACATACGCCTCTTGCGCCCACGACGTATCCGTTCGTTTGAAGACATAAACCGCACCCGAAGATGTCGCAAGTTCATTGATGCCGCCGGTATTAACCCCGGTTGTAGAGCTATCCTCGTTCTGCGCACCCACAGCCAGACGGTTGCCATCATCACTCAAGCTCACCGAGTAACCAAAGTCATCATCCGTACCTGCACTCCCTGCGGTTAATATTGCCTCCTGCGTCCAGGCCCCGGCGTTATCCCGCGTTAAGATATAAACCGCACCAGAATTCAAGACCAACGGAGACGCCTTATCTGCTTTGATGGCGCCAATCGCAATGGTCTTGGTATCCCCGCTGATAGAGACCGAGGCCCCAGCCTGATCTGACGGCGCCAGACCACTATCGGTCGCCTTGAGGAAGCCAACCGCCTTAAACAAGTCGGCTATATTAGGCGACACCGGTGTTGTAGAAAGCGCACTGCACGCTGTCGCGGTCGCTCCCCCAACAGGGGTCACATCGGTACAAGCCTTTACCTTAAACCGCATATTCACCCAATCCATCAGATGGACCGGAATCTGAACGGTCTGGGTCGTTCCAGTGGACTGACCAATCTTTGTATCAAGACTGGTGCCCGCGCCATCTTTATCTTCAAAAATCTCATAATAGGCAATACCGGTATCTTGCGGCGTTCCACCCGCCGACCAACTCAGATCCAGCGTCTTAATGCCATAAATCGTAATCGAAGACGCCATCGTTGGCGCATTCGGCGCATCATCATTCAACAGCGTAACCGTCCGTTGTTTTGGAGCAGAGACTGTTGCAAAGTCGGAACTGGTGATGACGATGAAGATTTTTTCATTGGCCTCAACGGCACCTTCATTCACAGAAGCCAACGTGACCGATGTGGTGGTTGCGCCCACCGGAATATCAATAAAGGCGGCCAGTGTATAGTCGGTAGAGGCGGCCGTACTGGTCGCATTATCCGCTGAGATATTCACCCGAATCGCCCGACCAGAAGGCGCATTGAGTGTTGCGGTGACCGTCGTGGTCCCGCCATTTTCATTAATACTCACATCGGTGCTGCCGCCTCCCACAGACAACGTAACCAAAGGCAACGGATCATTGGTATCGGTGATCGTCACCGTCTTTGCTTGTGAATCCGCTGTCGTGCCATTGTCCACAGACGCAATACTAACAATGACGGTCTCATTCGCCTCATTTAACAAATCAGTCGTAGCAGTCAAGGCGGCTGTGACTTCCTGTGTTCCAACCGGAATGACAATAGAGCTGGTCGCGGTAAAGTCGGTTGTAGATGCCGTTCCCCCTACATAGGAGAGATTCACGGTGACAATCTTGCTCGAGAGGGCAGAGAGGCGCGCTTTGATCGTGGTGCTGTTCCCTGGTGTTTCTTCGTTAATGGTATTCGCGGAAACCGTCAATGTCACCTGCGGCGGAGCATCATTATCGACGATGTTCGCCGTCTGGGTGATCGGATCTCCCATCTGCCCATTGGTGCCAACAGAATCAATCGAGATAATCAGCGTTTCATTATCTGCTTCATCCAGCGTGTCGTCTATGACCCTTAATGTGGTCGTCGCCCTATCCTGTCCCGCTAGAATGGTGATTGTTGTGCTATCCAGCGTATAGTCTAACCCTTCACTCGCCTCGCCGCCCTTGGCCAGTGTAACCTCTACGCTCAGATCAGAGAGAGGGGTCAAAATCGCGCTAACGATGGTTGTTGAAGACCCGGTTTCAGGAAGCGAGAGACTATCAAGCGATAATGTCACCACGGGCTTCGCGTCATCCTCAGTCAGGGTGATGCTGGTCTGGAGCCCGGAATTGCTATTTGCACTGCTTGACGAACCAATGGAAACCACAATCGTCTCATTCCCCTCGTAACGCGTGTCGTTCTTGGAGCCGATGAGAACCCCAACGGACTGCGTCCCCGCCGGAATCTTGATCGAGCTGGTCGCCACACCGCCGGTGGTCACCTCATAGTCCGTTGAGGATGCCGATCCACCGAAGGAGAGATTCACCACCACATCAAAACCGGACACCGCGGTCAACGTCGCCGTGATACTGGTTGTTGCTGTTCCAACCGCAGCATTTTCATTAATACTGGAGGCAGGAATCAACAAGCTCACATCCGGTTGTGTGTCATTATCAGTGATCGTCGCCATCACCGTGTTGGTTGCAGTAAAGCTGCCATTTGTCACACTGCTCACCTTCACAACCACCGTTTCACTGGGCTCATGGGTTGAATCATTGACCGGAGCCATGTTCACCGTATTAGAAAGCGTATTCGGGGTAATGGTAATCGTAGCCGTAGTCGTCGCAGAAACACCTGAAAGCGTGTAATCGTTTGCTGATGCCGTGCTGGACACAGTATCCACCATTAAATTCACCGTGACGGTCACAGAGGCCGTACTGCTTAATGTCGCAGTAATGGTTGTGCCGGATCCTTCGTTTTCCGCCATAATCGTACTCGTGGCATTGTTCGCAATCGTCAATGTAACAGCCGGCTTTGGATCATCGTCAATAATACCCACCGTTTTCTTGTGGGCATTGCCGGTCGTTCCAATCGTCGCCTTCCCATCCAACACAGAGATAATCGTTAAGATCACCGTCTCCGCAGTATCCCCTTCAAAGATCGTATCCGGTTTGGCAGTCAACGTGACGAATCCCGTCGTCGTTCCTGCCAGAATCGTAATTTCTGTACTCGCTAATGTGTAATCCGCGTCGCCCGCAGTCCCCAGCTTGGAAAGGGTCACTTTCACATCAAAGCTGGATGCCGTATCTAATTTGGCCGTTACCGTGGTGCTGCCATTCGTTTCCAAAATCGTAGTGGTTCCGACTTCAAGGGTCACGGTTGGCACAGGGTCATTATCGGTAATCTTGGGAATCACTCGTTCTACCGAACTGTTTCTCACCCCATTCGTTATTGTGCCTGTAATCTCAATCACCACCAATTCTTGTGGCTCATTCAACGAATCATCAGCAATAGAAAGCACTGTAGATAATGTCGAAGTACCAGCCGGAATCATGATAGACGTTGTTCCAATGGTATAGTCCGTTCCGGTTGCCGAGCCACCCAGCCCAAGGGTCATCGTAACATCCAATCCAGAAATGGTCTCCGCGCCCGCGAGATCCAACAACGTCACGGTGACGTTCGTTGTATTGGTAGCGGTCACACTCTCGCTTAAGTCGTCGCTTCCAATAGACAACCTCACTCTCGGCTGCTCGGTCTGATCGGCAATCGTTACCGTCTTGGTGATTGTCCCGGTTGTGCTCGCTGTTACAAAGACCAGATTCGCCATCACGATCTCCACGGTCTCAGGATTCTCATCGAGTGTATCGGCCAGCGCAGATAACGTGGCCGTTGTCGAAGTTGCGCCAATCGAAATCGTAATCGGCGTAGCCAACGTGTAATCTTTCGTTGCCCCTTCCGTTGCGAATCCGCCTTTGTTCAGGTCGAGTGTAATGATCTTGCCAGAAGCAGAACTTAAGGCCACCGTTACTTTAACCGTTCCACCTTCACTCACCGTATCACTATCGGTCGCAAGCGTAACCGTTGGTGCAAGGTCATCATCATTAATCGTGACCGTTTTCTTTTGACTCGAAACAACGGTTGTGCTGGTTCCATTGGTAATCGTTCCCAGTTCAATGATAACCGTCTCGTTCTCTTCGTCAATGGCATCTCCAACCACCGATAACGTCACGGAGATTGACGTGGCAAACGCCGGAATAACAATGGAACTGGTCGCCGTAAAGTCGTTCGGGGAAACCGCTGTGCTGGACGCATTGACAATAAGATTAACCGTAATCTCCTTTGCAGAAGGCTTATCTAATGATACGGTCACCGTTGTGCTGGTTCCTGCGCCAGTTCCTTCAGCGAAGCTGGTGCTGCCCACGGACAATGACACAATGGCCAGAGGGTTTTGATCGGCAATGGCAAGGGTCTTAGATGCCGGAGCACCGAGCGCGCAATTGCTACCCGTCCCGCAACTGATTGTAATAATGACATCCTCTTCAGCCTCATCCAGATCATCCATCAGCGCCTTGAACTCCACCGTCTTAATCGTGGTGTTTGCCGGAATTAAAATCGAATTGGCCAAAGTGTAATCGGCTGTGCCTGTGCTCGTTGCCGTTCCGGTCTTGGTGAGTGTCACGGTCACATCCTGCGCAGACACGGTATTGAGTGTCACCGTTACCGTTGTGGTTCCGCCATTTTCATTAATCGGGGTCGTCGTTCCAACCGACAAGGAGACGGTCGGGAACCCGGTTGTATTCGTAATGGTAACCGACACTTGATTTTGAGCGGTATCCGGCGTTGCCTTCTGATCGGTCACCGTATCAATCTTCACAAGCACGGTCTCATCGGCTTCATTCAATCCATCCGTGTGTGCAGACAAATCAATCGAAGCGGTCGTATTACCCTTTAGAACGGTAATCGACGCATCCAAGGCATAATCACCCGTTGTCGGCGGACCGAGCGTCCCTTCCGTTGCTATGCTGCCGACTTTTGTCAAGTTGACCACCACATCAAAGCTCGATGCCGTGCTCAATTCCGCTGTAATGCTGACGTTCTCTCCTTCGTTCACAGAAGCAGCACCACGAATCAGCTTCACCGACGGAGGCGCATTCATATCCGCAATGGTCACCGTCTGCGTCTGTACGTTATTCTCCTCACCATCGAAGACCTCGTTGATGTCAATAATAACCGTCTCGTTGTTCTCATCCAATGTATCAAACGCTGCGGTCAGTGTCGTTGTTGCCGCGAGGTTTCCGGCTAGAATCTCAATCGTTGTCGGTAGACTATAGTCGGTTCCCTCTGTTGCCGAACTGGCCGCTCCCCTTGCCAAGGTCACTGTCACCTTGCGACCGGAAATCGCAGTCAACGTCGCTGTAACAGTCGTCGTAGACGTCGTGGACGCGGTCGGCTCGGTGATATCGAACGACCCAACCGACAAGGTCACCTTCGGGGTTAGGTCATTATCCGTAATCGCCACGGTCACCTTCTGCCCGGTTGTCGTTCCGTTTAACTCCGTCCCATTGGCATCCACCGCCTTAATATCAATAACAATCGTCTCGTTGTCTTCGTCCAAATCATCCTCTTTCGAAACCAAGGTCGTTGAGGTAGAAGTGCTTCCTGCCGGGACAGTCAGGGTTGTTGTCGCCAAATTGTAATCCCCCGATGCGATACCGCTTCCGTCTGTCGCCGTCGAGGTCGCGAGTTTCTCCAAGGTGACTGTTACTGGCAGACCGGAAGTGATGCTCGCTCCAGCGGCATTCCTCAACTCGACGATAATCTGCGTTGATGAAGTCGCCTGACCCAGATCTTCCGAAATATTCGAGAGACCCGCAGAGAGGATCACGAACGGTTTTGGGTCATCGTTCTGGATGGTCACCTGCGCCGTCTGCGTCTCATCCTCTTCGCCATTTAGGCCGGCACTCAGAATATCAATGGTAACGATCTCGTCATTCTCAAAGAGCGTATCGGGCGTAGGAGCCAACGTCACCGAGACCGAGCTCTCTCCCGCCGGAATCAGAATCGTTGTGGTTGCCGTAAAGTCGGTAGAGCTTGCCGCGCCGCCAAACCCTAAGGTCACTGTCACAGGAAGTCCGGACGTCGGAGTTAATGTGGCCGTTACATTAGACACCCCGCCATTCTCGCTGATGGAAGAGGGTGAGACTGACAACCTGACCGTTGGTTTCGCGTTGGTATTCGTAATCGTCACCGTTTGTCGTTGCAATGCCGATGTCGTAGCATTGACTAACGTCGTAACATCAATGGTAACGACTTCACTATTTTCATGCAGGTTGTCCGTTTTAGCCAACAACACCACCGAGGTTGCGTTTTGTCCAGCCGGAATCGTCATAGAGAGCGGAAGCGTATAATCCGTATCGCGTACCGCAACATCCGTTGCAGGCACATTCACCGCTAAGTTCACTTGCACCTCAAGTCCGGAAACCACCCCGCCGCTTAACGTGGCCGTGACCTCCGAAGTCGCCCCTTCATTGATCGTCGCGGGGAGAACGGATAGCACCACCGTCGGCGTCTCGTCATCATCCGCAATCGTTACCGTCGTGGTCGAGGTCGTACCAATGGTGCCATTAATCGGAGCTGAAATCCGAAGATTAATTGTTTCGGGATTCTCGTCAATTTGATCCACCAGGACGGTCAGTGTAATTGACTTTGAAAGCGTTCCCGCCAGAATCGTAATCGACCCACCCAATGTGTAGTCGGCATTGGCCCCCGTTCCCTCTACCGCTTTCGAGGTCGTCAGTTTCTCCAATGTCACCATCACATCCAATCCAGACGGGGCGCTTAATGTGGCCGTCACGATTGTGTTCGTCTGGGCGGCCGACTCATTCACCGTATCGGCCCCAGTTGAGAGGGTGATAGACGGCAGGTTGTCGTCATCGGCAATCGTGGTGGCTGCACTCTGTGCACCGAAAGGATCGGCATTGGTCATTGAGGTTATTGCAATCGTGGCTCCCTCCGGCCCTTCATTGATATCATCCGGTTTACCGGCAAGCGTAATGGATGCCGTAGTTTGGCCTGTCAAAATCTTAATCGAGTCACCCAGCGTATAGTCCGTACCCGGGATTGCAACGCCGGACTTTCCAAGCGTAACCGTCACATCCCGTCCGGAAAGGGCGTTTAATGTGGCTGTGACGCTGGTCGTTCCAGTGGTCTCATTCACCGATGATGTGGCAATCGCGATGGAGACCCCTGGTTTCGGATCATTATCCGCAATGGTCACTGTCTCTTGCTGGGTATTAAACTCTGTTGCAGTCAGCCCGGTGTCCTCAATATCAATAATGACGGTCTCGGGGTCCTCGTTCAGTTGATCGGACTTGGACAACAGCGTCATCGAAGCTTCACCCTGACCGGCCGGAATGATAATCGTTGAGGTCGCGGTATAATCAACCGTCGTAGACGCCGTAACAAACTCCGAAGCGATTCCGGTCTTTTTCAGTGTAACAACCACTTGCAATCCCGAAACGGCGCTTAGCTTTGCCGTAATCAGCGCACTGTTTCCAGTCGGCCCATCCTCATTACTGATCGTTGTGCCTCCCAACAGCGTCACGGTCGGTGTCGCGTCATCATCAAAAATTGTGACCACCTGATGCGTCGTTGTTCCCTTGGTCGCGGTAGCGCCTGTCGATAAAATATTGACACCAATTGTTTCGCTGTTTTCATCAATGGTATCCACCAGAACGGTCAGTGTCGTTGATGCCGAGAGGTCTCCCGCTAGAACCGTAATGGAACCGCCCAACGTATAGTCGGTACCTGCTCCAGGCCCCTCTAACGCAGTGCTTGTCCCTAATTTCTCTAATGTAACGACCACATTCAATCCGGAAATCGCGCTTAAAGTGGCAACCACATTCACAGTGGTTTGAGTTGCCGCTTCTGAAACATTACCACTCGCTGGATCAACTGAGAGAGTGACTGTCGGTAGATCATCATTATCTTTGATCTTCACCGCCCTTGGCACACTGCTTCCCGCTTTGCTCCCATTCGTGACACTGAGAATATCAATGGTAAGAATCTCATCTCCTTCATTGAGCGTATCGTGTGCCGCAGCCAATGTCGTCGAAGCGGAATTTTGTCCCTCTGGAATCGTGATTGTTGTTGTTCCAATTGTGTAATCTTGCGGACTCGTCGGAGTGCCGCTGAAGGTCAGATTGACAATCACATCGCGACCAGAAACCGTACCGACACCGCCGACCAACGAAGCCATCACGAAGGTGGACGTCGCGGCAGCGCCTCCCGGCTCGGAAATCTCCGCCACCCCCGTCGTGAGTATGACGGTTGGAGGCGTATCGTTATCCGCAATACTCACAGTAACCTGGCTCGATGTCGTTGCGGGAGTGCCATTCGTTACGGTGGCCGTGGTAATCTTGAATACCGCCGACTCTGTATCTCCCTCATCAATCACATCATTGATGGGGAACAGTACGACAAAACCAGTAGAAGCGCCGGCCGGAATTTTAATCGTACCATCTAAGTTATAATCAATTAAATCCTTTGCGGCGCCGCCCTTTTCGAGGGTCACGACCACTTCCAGACCAGACAGTGTATCCAACGAGGCCGTTACCTTGATCCCGGCGGCGTTCTCCTCGCTAATGGAGCCGTTATCCGCAACGGACAAAGATACAACCGGAGGAGCATCGTCATCATTAATGGTTACAGTCACCGTATTTTGCGTCGCGCTCGTCGTTGCATTGGTGACCGAGACAATGTTCACAATGACCGTCTCAGGCGACTCGTCCAAAGTGTCATGTAACGCGGTTAAAAGGACAGGGACAGATGGCTGGCCTGCAGTGATCGTCAGGGCCAAATTGTCAATGGTATAGTCTTTCCCCACCCCTGAAATCGCCGTTCCGTCTTTCCCAAGTACGACTGTGATATCTCGGCCTGAGACCTTGTCTAAGGCAACCGTGATTGTTGTGTTATTACCCGACCCGGATTCAGCAATGCTCATTGGGGTCGTAACCGTCTCAATACGCACCACAGGAGGTTGATCGTCATCCAAAATCGTCACCTTTTGTTCTGTCGCTGCGTTACTTGCATTCGTAACCGTATTGATATTAATTAACACCTCCTCATCCGTCTCATCCAATTCATCCAGCTTCGCAGAGAAGGTGATAAAGTTCGAGATGCTTCCTTGAGGAATCGCAATTGTAAAGTCCGCGGCCAGTGTATGGTCTGCCGACGTTGCAGTTCCGGTCGCTTTTAAGAAAACCGTCACATTCTGGCCGGAAATCTTGTTGAGCGTCGCTGTAACGGTCGATGAACCACCCGTTTCAGAAATTGAACCTGGACTCACCGCCAACGTCACCGTCGGTATTTCGCTGCTATCCGTGATGATAATCTTCTTTTGTTGCGGTGTACTGGTGTCCTCTTCGGCTTTATCTATGGAGGAGATATTAATCAAAACAAACTCCTCCGATTCGTGTAATGTATCAGGACGCGACTCTAATGTAACAGAAGCCGAACTTTGGCCCGCTAGAATGACAATCTGGGTCTGGACGAAGGTGTAATCTTCATTCGGGGCCGTTGTGGTCGCTGTGCTGCCAGTGGTGTTCAAAGTGACCGTAACGTTCTGTCCGGAGAACACGCTTAACAACGTCGCCGTCACCGTAACCACTTCGTTATTTTCAGTAATAGTGGTTTTATCTACCGTCAGTGTGACCGTCGGTACCGGATCGTTATCCGTGATATTAATGGTTTTCTGCCCAACGGCGCTGAAGTCGGCATCGGTCGCTGAAATAATATTCACAAGCACCGCTTCAGGATTCAGCTCATTCAACGTATCTTCCTTCACGGTCAGCGTGAGGAAAGCGGAAGACGAACCCGCCGGAATGGTAATCGCATTGTTCAGGGTATAATCTTTTAATGCGCCTTCTGTCGCCGAACCGCCTCTACTGATCGTAATGGCAACAGGGAACGCGGAAACCCCAGTCAACCCAAACGTGAGCGTGGTGGACGCATTGGCTTCACTCAGGGTACTGTTGCCCACGACAAGCGTTACTTTGGGTTCCAACTCGTTATCAATAATGTCCACCGAAACAGCCTCCGCAGTGCCCCGTGTCGCACTCGCAGAGAGGGTGTCTATCGTCAGCGTCGCACGCTCAGTTTTCTCATATAACGAATCCTCTACCGAAGTCAGCGTAATAAAGGCCGAGCTGGTCCCCGCCGGAATCGTAATCGTTGCATTGTTGCTGAGCGTGTAATCCGCCGTGCTGGTCGCGGCCGTACCGCTCTTCTTTAATGTCACGACGATCTCCAGCCCCGAAGTCTGAGAAAGATCGGCACGAATGATCGCCACCTTTGCATCTTCACCCACACTCGATACGTTAGAGAAAATCTGGACGGACGGGATCGGATCGTTATCCGTAATCGTGACGGTCTGCCGTGCTTCACCCGACTCGACCGCGTTGGTCACATTTGTAATATCAATGACAACCGACTCATTCCCTTCATTAATCGAATCGTCATTGGAGACTAATGTGGCGGTGCCCGTTGTGAATCCGGCTAAAATTGTAATCGTATTGCTTAAAGTATAGTCGGCTAATGCGCCTGTATGTGTCACGTTACCGCTCATCGTTAACGTTACGACGACATCCTGCGAAGAAGCGAAATCTATCTTCGCCGTCACGCTCGTCGAGGAACCCAAATTCTCAGTGATCGTATTGCTTCCAACCAACAACATCACATTCGGCTTTTCGTTCGTATCCAAGATCGTGACTTGTTGCGACAACGGCGTACCCGGAAGTGCATCCACCAGACCCGAAAGCGTAATCGTAAAGTTCTCAGAAGCCTCATCAATCGCGTCGGCTTTCGCGGTCAATGTCGTCGTCGTAGAAGAAGTCCCGGCTGGAACCGTAATCGTATCGACTAACGTATAATCGGTATTATTCAGCGCGACACCCGACTGCGCAAGCGTTACTGCAACTGGAAGACCCGACACATTATTTAAGGTCACGGTGACAATCGTGGAAGTTGCGTTGGAGGTGGTGCCAACCGTCTCACTAATCGTCGAAGTCGCAACCGTGATAGAAACCGACGGCTCAGGATCATTATTCGGTATTTTAACCGTAACCGTATTCGTTGTCGTACTCTTCAGACCATTCGTCGGGGTATTCAGGCTAACAATCACATCCTCTTCTCTCTCAAAGAGCGTATCTAACTCAGCAGACAGCAGAACCGTTGACGATCCACTTTTCGCCGGAATGGTCACCTCGTCAGCCATTAGATAGTCGGTCCCAGGAATTGCAGTACCCGACTTTGTAAAGGTCACTGTTGTCGGCAGGTTAGAAATCGCACTGACCGAAACCGTAAGGGTTGCCTGACCGTTTACCCCGACGACTTCGTTTAGCGTACCTGGCGTAACTGTTAAGCTGACAGTCGGCGCCGCATCATCATTGGTGATCGTCACCTTCTGTTGCTGTGTA
>JBBTNS010000026.1:0-16313 GCA_038067655.1 Nitrospirota bacterium | reverse complement strand
ATATTATCGCCTCGGAGGTCATTTTACAATTTCAACTAATTATAGGACATTCTCGTCTTCCTTTGTTTTAAAAAATTATTGGATTGATCAATTGAAAGCCAAAGACGTAAGGGTTTGCCTTGATCCAAAAAAACTTCTCCGGGAAGGGAAAATTACTCTTTCTGAATTTGAGAGAATCAAATCTCTTTCTTCAATAAGGAACAGTCCTTATATTTCTTATATTTTTGTTTCCCTTATTTTTATTTTGGGCACTATGAACATCTTTGGTCCGCTTCTTTTGTTCTCTCCCATAATTATTCTAATTGGGATTGTTGTTTTAGTCTTTGAGAAAATGAGAATTGTTCGTAAAAACCGGCTGTAATATACTTTCGGATTTGAAAATGAAATCTATTATTAACTTATCAATGCTTCTAAAAAAAGAGGCAATTACCTCCCATGAATTTGAAAGATTTAGGTGTCTCTCTAGCAATAAAGAAGACGTTCCTGATACATTTTCCGACCTAGCGATTGGTTTTGGATTCATTTCCATTAATTATGGGTTTATAGGATTATATATCGCTTCAACAGTCCCAATTTATTTAATGTTACTTGAAGGATGTATTAGTTTTGGTCTGGGATATTTTCTTTCAGCACAATCTAATAGAATACTGCTAACTACAATTTGTTTTGTGTATGGAGCATGCATGATTGTGGCATCAATACTGCGCTGAATTTCTGGCCCATAGTAGCCATGGCATAGTCAACGCCGTAGTCCATTTACGGACTGGTCAGTCGAATATCGTACGATCCCGCTCTCCCCGCAGAAGGCGGCGCAGCAGGTGATCTTTTCACTTTAACCGTTTGCGTTCCCCCTGTTGTCGCCATAAACGTAATTTGGGACGCCAGCATGGTTGTATCATTTTTAGGGCAAGTGTCGCATGTCGACGAATAAGATGCCCCATTCGCATTATCATTGCTCATGCTCGGCGTATCAAGTGTAAGGAACGTATCGGCCCCATTCGTTAGATTCTCGGTCTTGATGGTGTAGGTTATCCCAGATGTTACAGAGAAAGTAATCGCATCTTCATCGTTGAAAGGGCCACCGACCCCTTCCCGATAAAGCGTATGGTGTTGGCCCCCCCCAACAACGAGGGGAATTTCTCCATCCGTCTCTTTTGAATCCGGGAAATGTTCAATTTTCCTTTCTTGCAAAACGGACTGAAAAACAGCTTTTTCGGGAGCATTCTGACTCATAAATAATTCCGCGAATTGCTCTATCGTAAGATTCGTCGTGGTCATTTCAGTAAACGCCTTCCAAATTGGAAAAAATCCGATTGGGGTATTCGTAGTTGGCGAGATTTGATTCATCGTCCGCCACAAAACACTCGAGACTGAAACCTCGTTTGTCGTATAAATTTGAGCTGATTTGGGGCTATCAATATTAAATGAAAATCCATTGCCACTGGCCATTGTATCAACATAAAGCGGGCTTCCCAGTACTGCACTGCCAAAAAAAGTGGCCCATCCTTCCGACCAGGAAAGACGAATATCTTGCGTATTATCAGTAAGAAAATGAGACCCTCCTGGAGAGTTATCATTTGAAAACTCGGTTGCGACAAAATGACCGTATTCATGGACAATCACGGTATCATCATACTCGTCTGTGTCTGTTTGTTGTGCCCCCCCACCATGAATATAGATTCTATGGGGATTCGAATTATAAGACGACCCGCCACCAAGGGCCGTACCCTTTGGCTCCCAAAATACCGTAACACGCGGAGCAATACATTCTGTTGTCAGGAGATTGTTAGGGCAAAACCCAGCCTTTTTGATAAAGGCACCCCCTTTCAGAAAAAGATCAAGGATATTAAATGCACCGCCGACCCCATTTCCATCTGCAGGAGCCGTAATATTAACGGGAGAAAAAAGGTTGCTGACACTATCATCCAAGTCTATTGGACTCCTCGCTACAATCAGCGATTGATTTGCCTCGCTCTTAAAAAC
Source organism: Nitrospirota bacterium (assembly GCA_038067655.1). Classification (GTDB taxonomy): domain Bacteria; phylum Nitrospirota; class Nitrospiria; order SBBL01; family SBBA01; genus JACPZM01. The sequence goes on along the minus strand of JBBTNS010000026.1, from coordinate 14,330 downwards.
CTTTGCGGGACTGGTGCTGGTTCCTACGTTTTCTGCCACAACTTGCACATAAACGCCTCCATTTCGGGACGAATTATTAATGCTCTTGAATTCATAAGCACCGTCTTCACCCGTTATACCAGATGCGATCGGAAGTTTCGTATCAGTCGAAATTAGCTCAATCACAGCGTGGCGAATCGGCAATAAGGTCATCTGCCCTGTAAACCCAGTCTCATCATAGCCCTTGTCTTCGTAGAAGGCCTTTCCCGAAACCGTCAAATCACTTGACCCAGGTTTGGTCGGAGGGGCCGGAGGAGGGGGGGGCATAGAATCGTTACTACCACACGCAGGAAGGAGTACTGCAAAAACCAGCGTGAAGAGGAATAAACGATAACGCCTCATCTTATTTCCCCTTAAACTCCAAAATCGTCCGATCCCCCTGTTTTTTCAGAACAGGCGGCTCTGAAGGAATTTCCGGTTTTTCGCGTGAAGCATTCAGCAGCACGACACTTCTCTGAACCATCGAGTCTCCATCAGGGAAGTAGAGGGTGGCTTTCCCAACAATACGGATGGGCTCCGTTACGATGGGGCGAATCACTGCCCGCATCACCTTTTCTTCCTTGGCGGAAAGAGTCCCCTCCCAGCGCGCTTCTCCATCAATCAGCAGCACGGACGATGGAAGATCAATCTCAAGGGCGGTATTGTGCCCCCCATCATTTGCAGTGGCACGAAAGGTCAGCTCAACTTTTCCGTTCGGCAGATCGACCTTCGTGAGAGAAAGGGACAGCGGTGGTGCAGGTTTGACCGCCATCGCGCTAGCTCCTCCCCCAAAACAGAGAAAAACAAAAACGACTAAAAGAACGCCCCACTTCACAATTTGACTTTTTTTCACAAGAATCATATCCTCAATCCTCCTAATTTCATTATACCGCACACAAGACAACATAACATGAAAAATAAAAGGCTTCTCATCTTTTTTTTAGTTTCATTCATCACCTTAACAACACTTTTGGATATACGCTCTGCAGTGGCATCCTCGGATGTCCCTCCCAGAGTGGCACTTCCAGATACACGCTCCGCGAATCTATCTGGCAACATGGATGATATTGCAAAAACGCTGGCGACCTATTTCCCAAAGGTCACCGGAAAGGTCATTTCTGTTGATCTCCCGAAAGTCGCTATTCAGACAGAAAATGAGACAGGGCTTTCCGAAGGGATATTCCTTTCTGCCTATCGCGTTGGAGAGCCATTTTATCATCCAGTGACAAAGGCTGAACTCGGGCATTTTGAAGATGAGATTGCGGTGTTGGAGGTGATACAGGTAACAGTCGGACAGGTGATTGCCCGTGTGGTGAATACGACCGGTGCGACCGGTGCAACCCAAACAATTGTGCCGGGGGATTTGGTTCGGCTAACCGCCGCGAGAATTCCAATAATGGTCGTAACAGAGGCTGTAGAGGAAACAGGGGAGGATCGCTTTCTGATTGGCGAATTGAGGTCAGCGTTGGAAGAGACGGGACGGTTTAAGGCGACTCAAGAAACATCCCCCAAAAAGAGTATCTATCTGATTACATTCACCCTGAAAAATAATCTATCCCATATTGAAATAAAAAATAGTCAGACCGGCGTAAGTGTTGCCGCGTTCGAAGTGACTCTGGAAACCTCTGATACCAATGGCTCCATTGTGGAATCGTTACAACATCGTCTTTTTGAAAAACACAAGCAATGAAAATTCCAGAAATGAGCACATTAGAAAAGCTGGATGAGAAGCAATTGTTCTCGCTCATTGACCCAAAACAGCTTCCTAAGCATCTCGCCATTATTATGGATGGAAACGGACGATGGGCGGCCAAACGACATCTTCCCCGAATTGCAGGGCATCGAGAAGGGATTTCAACTGTTCGAGAAATCGTGACAACATCCCGTGAGCTGGGCATTCAATTTTTAACGCTCTATGCCTTTTCAAGTGAGAACTGGAATCGTCCGACGATGGAGGTTTCTCAACTCATGCGGCTGCTCGCAATGTATCTTAAGAAAGAGTTAGGGACACTGATGAAGGATGGTGTGCGATTGATGGCCATTGGGCAAACAGATAAGCTACCCAAACCCGTGTTGGAACTGCTTTCACTCGTTTCTGAGAAGACCCGTTACAATGATAAGATGACTTTGATTTTGGCGTTGAGTTACAGCGGACGTTCTGAATTGGTGGATGCAACGCGTGCGATTTGCGCCGACCTTCAAAGTCGGAAGATTTCGATAGAGGATCTTTCGGAAGAATCTTTCCAGTCCTATTTGTATACATCACAGATGCCCGACCCTGATTTAATGATTCGCACGAGCGGGGAAATTCGGATTAGTAATTTTTTTCTCTGGCAGATGGCCTATACCGAGTTGTATTTTACAAAAACGCTTTGGCCTGATTTTGGGCGAAAGGCCCTCTTAGATGCCCTGCTAGACTATCAAAATCGAGAACGCCGATTTGGCAAGGTCTTTCCGAATAAACCGCCGAGGAAAAAGACGTGAAACTGCTTGAAAGCCGGCTGGCTGTGGCAACCCCGCTCATTCCTGCCATTTATTTTTTCATTACCATGGCCCCCCTTTTGGTTTTTTCGCTGCTGGTCGCTGCAGCAATCTTACGCGCGCAATACGAGTTTTACAGAATCTATTATCAAGAGAACCCATCCCCACCTAACCTCCCCTTGAAGGTACGGAATAGAGAGTCGGTTTCGATCTTTTTTGGGTTGGCCTGTGGGTTATTGCTTTTATCTTCATTCTATCTGCATGATCTTATTCGCTCCGGCCCTGTTTTTGTCCTGATTATTTTTACCATCTTACTTTTTCACCTCTTTTATTTTCGGGAGATATCCCTTTCGCTTGCTGATTCTGGTGCAATGGCCATTGGGATTTTTTACGTTGCGGGCCTTCTGGGTTATCTCATTCTCATTCGACAACTGCCCGATGGGGGAAACTATATCCTTTTTCTCCTGATTGTGGTTTGGGGCAATGATGCAGGGGCTTATTATACAGGGAGAAAGATGGGCGGCAAGAAACTCTATCCTGCGATCAGCCCCAATAAAACCGTCTCTGGGTCAATTGGCGGTTTTGTCGTTGGTGTGCTTTTAGCCCTTGCAGTGCAATTTTCTTTTCTTCCCATGCTTCCGATATGGGACGTTATCTTGCTTTCTATTGTATTGGTGGCAGCAGGCCAAGTCGGCGATCTGGTTGAATCAATGTTCAAAAGGAGTGGGGGGGTAAAAGATTCCAGCGGATTTATTCCTGCGCACGGGGGGTTGCTCGACAAACTCGACGGGGTTGCGTTCGCCGCGCCGCTCCTTTATTATTATATCATCTGGTTTGCACCCCTATGAAAAGAATTGTTATTTTAGGATCAACCGGTTCGATTGGAACCAATACGCTTGATATCGTCCGCCGATTTCCAGATCAATTTCAAGTGGTGGGCTTGGCGGCAAACGAAAATCGCGCGCTTTTTGAAAAGCAGATCAAAGAATTTCGACCGACCGTTGCCGCCCTCTTCAATAAGAAATCGGCTCATCTTCTAACCGATAAAAAACGATATCCTCGCACAGAAATTCTAAGCGGGCCTGACGGAGTGATGCAGGTCGCGGCCTGCCCTAATTCTGATCTTGTTATCTCTGCCATTGTGGGTGCGGCCGGTTTATTGCCGACGCTTTCTGCCATTTTTGCGAAGAAAACCGTTGCATTGGCGAATAAAGAGACAATGGTGATGGCCGGGTCGATTGTTCAGCGGGAAGCGCGGCTACATCAAGTTCAAATTCTTCCGATTGACAGCGAGCATTCTGCGCTTTTTCAACTGATGTTAAAAGGGAAACAAGAAGAGATCAATCGCGTCATCTTGACCGCATCGGGCGGGCCTCTGCTTCGTTACACGCCCGCCATGATGAAACAGGTGACCTGTAAGGCAGCGTTGTCGCATCCGACATGGAAGATGGGGCCGAAGATTTCCATTGATTCTGCGACGCTCGTCAACAAGGGGTTTGAAATGATTGAGGCACGCTGGCTTTTTGATCTGCCCCCGGAAAAGATTGATGTGATTATTCATCCGCAAAGCATTGTTCATTCGATGGTGGAGTTGAACGACTTATCGGTGATGGCCCAGATGGGACTGCCGGACATGCGGATTCCGATTGCGTATGCCCTCTTTTATCCAAACCGAGAGCCGCTTCCTTTTCAGCAGCTTGATCTGACAAAATTGTCGGGACTAACATTCGAGATGCCAAATAAGAAACAATTCCCCTTGCTTGCCACGGCCATTGACACCATGACCGAAGGAAAGACCTATCCCGCAGTCTTAAACGCAGCGAATGAGGAGGCGGTTCACGCATTCTTACAAGAGAAGATTGGTTTTTTAGATATTTATAAATTGGTTCGCAAGGTGTTGGATGCCCATGTTCCCACGTCCTCGGACAGCATTGAATCGGTTTTAATGGCCGATCGATGGGCCAGATGGGAGATGACGAAATTGGTTCAGAAAGGAAAGAAGTAAATGTTAGCTGTTATCACTTTTATATTGGTTTTGAGTGTATTGGTCTCTTTTCATGAGTTTGGGCATTTTAGTGTTGCCCGTCTTTGCGGCGTAGAGGTCAAGGTCTTCTCTATTGGCTTTGGGCCAAAGCTTTGGAGCAAAAAATGGGGCGCAACGGAGTATTGCATTTGTGCTGTGCCATTGGGAGGGTATGTACAGATGTTGGGAGATGATCCAACGGAGGAGATTGTCGAGGCCGATAAAGCGCGGTCGTTTCTGACACAAAGTCTTTCTAAGAAAGTAGCAATTGTGGTGGCTGGACCTCTCTTTAATTTTATTTTGGCCTTTTTTGTTTTTTGGGGCATTTTCATGGCAGGGATTCCAATGATTGCCCCGGAGGTTGGAGAAGTGCAAGACGCTTCTCCGGCAATGCTGGGAGGAATCAAGCCGGGAGATCGGGTGATCTCAATCAATGACAAAAAGATTGAGCATTGGGAGGAGCTTCGAGAAATCGTTCAGGAAGGAAATGGTTCTCCCGTCCGTTTCTTAGTGTCACGAACCGGGAAAGAAATCCCACTAACGATTGTCCCAATGAAAAAAGAAACCAAAAATATTTTTGGAGAGGATCAAGGGGTTTGGATCATTGGTGTCATGCCAGGAAAAACGCAATTTACAAAACAATACAATCCGATCAGCGCGTTTGCCTTAGGGATGGAGAAAACGTGGGAGATGATCGCGTTAAATACCGTGGGCATTGTTAAATTGATACAAGGAAAAATATCCAGTGATAATATTGGCGGCCCACTTCTCATTGGAAAGATGGCTGGGGAACAGGCCGCGCAAGGCTTGATGAATGTTCTGCTTTTTACCGCAATGATTAGTATCAATCTGGGAGTGATTAATCTTTTCCCCGTGCCGGTATTGGATGGCGGACATCTCTTATTCTTTTTAATCGAGGCTGTGATCGGCAAGCCGCTTAGTTTGAAGGCGCGGGAGATGGCCAATCAGGTGGGGCTTGCTCTGCTGGTCTCTTTGATGGTCTTTGCCTTCTACAATGATTTCATGCGCTTTGATGTGATGGGATTTTTTGCGAGACTGTTCAGTCGGCAGGGGTAAAGCACCGCCAACAGGACTTACCGCTCCGAAACCTTCACCCAGATTGTTTTTCCGACAAGGCCCTTCGCTTTGATCTGAGCCACCCAATCATCCGACCAGTTTGCCTCTAACAATTTTTTAGAAAGAACAAACGTATCAAGCGTTGCAACCTGTTCCCACACGCCGCTCTCTTTAACCAGACTCTCTAATTCGGCACGCCCCGGATCATTCTTCCCCGGAAACTTGATATTCTCATAAACGCGCACCCGAACCTTGTGCGTCTTATTGTACAAAATCTCTACCTTCTTTTGCTGCGCGTAGGAAACCATAGCCTCTTTGAGCGCTTCCATTTCATCCTTAATCCGATCTTCCTCTAATTTAAGCGCGGCAAACCGCGTCACAAGCGCCACCCCGGCTTCTTTCGAGTAATCACTTTTTGGAAGCGGTGTCGTTTCATAAAGATGCTTAAACAAAGGACAGATCGCACGATACTCACACCAGTTACAAAGCGCCGATTGTTTGGTCGGAAATTTTGTTGCGGTTTCAATCTCTTGAATGAGAAAAATGGTCTCATCACGAAGCGCGGCCAAATCAGCATCGGTGCGACGGGAATGAAACTCCATGTCAAATAGTAAATAATGCCAGATTAAAACCACCTCTTTCATTTCGGGCCAGAGCGTTTTCGCTGCGATCTGATAAAAGGCAAGCTGCCGATCCGCATCCAGTTCCGGCTGTGTCGGAAGATTGCTCTTGGCCTTATAATCATGAATCCACAAAACCCCATCTTTCGGCATGCTGAGCCGATCTACATACCCTTGAATGACATAACGGTCTTCCGGATCAAGTGAAAATTTGATGGGATACTCAACCCCTAATGTTCTCGATTGATTGAAAGGAGTGTAGCGATGATAATAATCGGTCAGACATTTTTCGCCCAGCCGAAAATATTCAGAAGGCCCCATCTCATCACGAACAATCTGGATCTGTGTGTGCCATTCGGACTCCCAATCCTGTCGGTATCCGGCTAAAACAGCATCCAACGATAAGATCGGTTTCCCCAATTTCAAATCTTTGTAAAGTTTTTCGAGTGCGGCATGAACACGAGACCCCATGAACGCTTCAATCCCTTCTTGTTTGGATAAAACCTCATCCAGATAGGCAAACTTAAATTTTTGAGGACATTGGCGATACGTCTCGAGACGAGAATGAGAATAAATCATACGATAATCCGGTCCTGTTACTGTAGGGGCAGACCTGGGTGTCTGCTCTTGTGCTGTCCCCCGTGTCCTCGAAGTTTTTCAAGAATTTCTTGCATATCGGCAGGCGGCGGCGACGCAAACAATACTTCCTGCTTTGATACCGGATGAATGAAGCCTAACGACAAAGCATGAAGCATCTGACGCGGCGCGGCTAACTCGGAGAGTCGGGCTGTCCGTCCGCCATAGACTTTGTCGCCCACAACAGGATGAAGCAAATGGGCCAGATGCACACGAATCTGATGGGTACGTCCAGTTTGTGGCTGGATATCCAACAGCGTTGCAATTTCAAATCGCTCCGCTACGGTAAAATGGGTTTCTGCATGTTTAGGACGATCTGTTCGATTCGAAATTTTCTTTCGATCGGAGCGGTCGCGGCCAATCGGCAAAACAATCTTTCCCTCTTTTTCTTTAATGACCCCAGCCGCAATGGCCAAATAATGTCGTTTGATCGTGTGCTTGGCAAATTGCGCAGAGAGTAATTCATGCGCCGTATCCGTCTTCGCAATCACCATAATGCCCGACGTATCTTTATCCAAACGATGCACAAGCCCCGGTCGTTCCCGGCCGCCGCGCACGGTCAAATCCTGACAATGATGTAACAAGGCGTTCGCCAATGTCCCAGATAGATTCCCCGTGGCTGGATGCACGACCATCCCCACCGGTTTATTTACAATGAGCAACGCCTCATCCTCATAAACAATATCCAGCGCGATTTCTTCGGCAACCAATTCGACCGGTGCGGATCGAATCACCAGCAGTTTAATCTCGTCCCCGTGTTTCACCTTAAAGCTTGATTTAACCGGAGCGCCGTTGACATGAATCAGCGCGTCATCAATATATTTTTGAATCCGGGATCGAGAAAGCGGAAACAGGTGAGTCAGATAAAGATCAAGCCGGTTTGGCTTGCCGGAAACTTTCAGCAATGTCGGGGGAGTGGATATTTTTTCGGCGCCTTCACCGGTTTTTTCGTAGAGCATGACAGGCTATTCCGTTACCTTTCTCCCCTTCATATCCCGCAACATCGCAAGCATCAACATCGAAACGCCTATCGTAATCGCAGAGTCGGCAACGTTAAACGCCGGCCAGTGAGATGCCCTGATATGAAAATCAAGAAAGTCTATTACCTCGCCGAGTCGAACCCGATCAATCAAATTCCCAATCGCGCCACCCAGCAAAAGGGACAGTGCAATAATCTGCCAGCGATCCGCCGCCTCTGTCTGATAAACCATAGTCAATAGAAATGAGAGTGCGACCAACGAGACGACAGAAAAAAATATCGTTCGAAAAAGACTGCTTTGGTCTGCAAAAAGACCGAACGCCGCGCCGGGATTCCGAATATACGTCAACGAGAAAAGATGGGGGATCACGATCACCGACTCATAAAGGGCAAAAGTCTGGTCAATATAAATTTTGGTAATCTGATCGAGCAGAACCACGCTGCACGCGACAAGAGCGAGAATCAACCACTTACGCGGCACTGGCAACAGCCTCGCAACATCTCACGCAAAGCGTGGGATGTTCAGAATGACTCCCGACCTCCTTGCTAAAAAGCCAGCATCGTTCGCATTTTTCCCCTTCTGCTGCCCCCACTGTTATGCTCCAAGCGTTTGCCTCTTGCAGCGCTACTTGCGAGACGATAAAGAAGGTCTCTCGAAACGACTTCAAAGACGCTAGGAGTTGCAAGTCCTTTTGCGCGGCACCGATAACGACCTTTGCTTCCAAAGAGGTTCCAATCGTTTTATTGGCTCGCGCCTCTTCCAGTTTTTTTGAAACTAATTCACGAACCATTCGGAGCCGCTCCCATTTTTCTGCTAATTCCGTATACCGTTTTGTGACTTCCGGAAAGGCAGTCAAATGGATGGATTGTTCCTCTCCGCGAAGTGTTCCGGGAAGAGACTGCCAGATTTCTTCAGCGGTAAAAGAGAGGATTGGGGCCATTAGTTTCGTCAGCGTGATTAAAATTTCGTGCAAAACAGTCTGGGCCGCGCGTCGTTTCGGATCATCTGCAGCCGAGGCATAAAGACGATCTTTGATAATATCCAAATAAAACGCAGAAAGATCCACCGAGCAAAATTGATTGATCGCATGAAAAACGGTATGGAACTCCATTGCAGCGTAGGATTGCTGTACTTTTTCATTCAGAAGAGAAAGCCTATTGAGCGCCCACCGGTCTATCTCCAAGAGGTTGTTTTCTGAAACATCCCCTTGCTGATAATCGTATAAATTGCTTAAAAGGAATCTACAGGTGTTTCGTATCTTTCGATACGCCTCGACTAACTGCTGCAGGATTGAATCGGAAATGCGGATGTCGTCCCGAAAGTCGGTTGCGGCCACCCACAATCGCAAAATCTCGGCGCCGTATTTGTCGGCGATTTCCTGTGGGGCGATGACATTTCCCACCGATTTCGACATCTTCTTTCCCTCGCCATCTACGGTGAATCCATGTGTGAGGACGGTGGCAAACGCGGCCTTTTTGTCCGTTTCCAGTGAGGCCAACAATGTGCTCTGAAACCAGCCGCGGTGCTGATCGGAGCCTTCGAGATAAAGATCAGCCGGCCACGATAATAATTCAGGGCGAGCCTTTAACACCGCCGCATGAGAAACCCCAGACTCAAACCAGACATCGAGAATATCGTTTTCTTTTTCAAATTCGGAGCCACCACAATGTGGGCACTTTGTCTCCTCTGGAAGAAGTTCTCTCGCCGACTTTGAAAACCATAAATCCGACCCTTCTTTTTCCATTCGTTCCGCGACAGGATCAATGATCTCTTTTGACAAAGTCGGTTTTTTGCATCCGACGCAGGTAAAGGCGACAATCGGCACCCCCCAACTGCGCTGACGTGAGATACACCAATCGGGACGATTGGAAACGGCCCCAATGATCCGATCTTTTCCCCACTTTGGAATCCATTGGACTTTTTCAATTTCGTTTAATGCCCGCTCTCGCAATTTTGTCGTTTCCATGGAGACAAACCACTGTTTCGTTGCGCGAAAGAGTACCGGATTCTTACATCTCCAGCAGTGTGGATGCGAATGGCTGATTGTCTCCTTCAGTACCAGCGTCCCGATATCAGACAATCGTTTTGTAATCGAGTCATTGGTCTGATAAACGGGAATCCCTACAAAATCTCGAACCCAGTCATCGATTTCATCGGTAAATCGACCGCGACCATCTACGGGTGCAAAAACAGGCAGATTGTATTTGGCCCCAACGATAAAATCTTCCTGCCCATGTCCTGGCGCCGTATGAACACACCCTGTTCCCTGTTCAAGCGTCACATGCTCTCCAAGGATTACCTTGGATTCCCATTCTGCCTCTTTTCCATAATCAACAAATGGTGAATAACAGATGATATGCTCAAGGTCTGTCCCTTTGAATTTTTTCCCCGTCCTATAATCTTGTACTTTGAATGCCTCCATACATTTCTCAATGAGAGGCTGGGCTAGAAACCAGGTTTCGTTGTTGACGTAAACCGCCTGATAGGTAAAGTCGGGATGAAGACACACCGCTTTATTGGCTACCAATGTCCATGGGGTCGTCGTCCAGATAATAAATGAAAGGTTGGGGAATTCCCTGGGATCAAGTCTTTCAAGCGGATCATGGTGGATGCGAAACTTCACATAAATAGATGGAGAAGTTTTGTCCTGATATTCCACCTCCGCCTCGGCCAAAGCGGTTTCGCAGGAAGTACACCAAAGCACGGGTTTCAGTCCTTTATAGACCGATCCGGCGGCGACAATCTTTCCAAACTCACGAACAATCGCCGCTTCGTAATCAGGGGTTAATGTGAGATAAGGATTTTCCCAATCGCCCAAGACCCCTAGCCGCTTGAACTCTGCTTTTTGAATGGCGATAAATTTCTGCGCATAGTCCCGGCAAAGCTTTCTGATTTCCAACCGGCTCATCTCGTATCGTTTGGCGCCCAGGTCTTTTAACACCTGATGCTCAATCGGCAATCCATGGCAATCCCAGCCCGGAACGTAGGGAGCCGCGTATCCACTCATTGTCTTCGACTTTACGACAATATCTTTTAGGATTTTATTGAGCGCGTGGCCGATATGGATATGACCGTTGGCGTACGGAGGACCGTCATGCAGGATATATTTTGGCTTGCCTTCGCCTTTTTGAAGAATTTTTTGATAGAGACCGTCTTGTTCCCATTTTGCAAGGAGCGCAACCTCTTTTTCTTTGAGGTTGGCCTTCATGGGAAAGTCGGTTTTGGGAAGATTGAGTGTCGCTTGGTATTTTTTCATAAAATGTGTCGGATTGTATCATTGCCTTGTCGGAAGAGTAAAGGATAGAGCCGATCGGGGGCATTCAAAACGCCATCCCGTTAATCACATGGGATCCCGACTTCTCAATCGGGGAATGGTTAAGGCTGATTGTGAATCCAAGAACTTGATTCCCCAAAATTTGCGTAGTCAATAATTGATCTATCTGATAATACAACGTATCAGGACCAAACAGATACTCTTGGCCATACCACGTTGTTCCTATGGCATATCGGACTTGGTAGGTTCCCATGGGAACACTGACATGAGCGGTCGATCCGCCTTGCACAAAAAGTGTCAGTATCGGGGCATCGGTATACGCATCTGAGAATTTTACAAAATAATGGCTGCCGGATGTCGTCTTGATCTGAAATGAAGCGATACGTTCTTCGGAAGTAAAGACCGATAGGCTTCCGATATAGGGAAAGGGCTGCGGCAAAACAGAAGAATGTGTGACTCGCTCGGGCTGGGACGTGACCAGTTTCGGAACGGGATGTCTTATCCATTCCGAGCGAGCCATATTCATAAAGATGGCCGCCGAAAATCCGATCACACAGACAAATACAGAAGCGATGGTGATGGAAGTCTTCTCCCGATTTGTCAATGCAATATTTTCTACAACTTCGGAATCAGCAGCACTAAAATGTAAAAAATCGTTATGCCTTTTCAGATAGAGGTGATCGCCATGCGCGTAGGCACCGCGTAATCGAAAGCCAAATGTCTTCATGCGGTCCATCATGTCGGCCTTTTGCTTTGAGGATAACGACAGCAATTCGTCGTGATCGGAAAATTTAAGAGCAATATGGCAGGTTTGGTGAGTGCTATCGCGGTAATGATGGGTTACATCAACATCCTTGAGTTCCAGAATCGGCCAAAACCAAACCCTATCGTAATCCGTCTTAATAAAATATAACGGCGTGACATAAAAGTAGGGCTTTAGCGTGCATCTTATCCATCTGAATAGGACGAAAGCGTTGTGCCCCGTAAAAAATGCAATGGCAGCCGTAACACCGCCCCGCCACAAAAGAGCGTTCGGGGTCCATCTCGCCGCATCTACGTTTGAAAGAAGATACCCAAACCAAACAAACAGTATCGGGATAAACAGATAGTTTAAGACAACCGACTCAAGCTCAATTTGAAATTGCTCTTCCCCTATGTTGTCCTGGCGCCTGCACAGCCGGTCCTGGATATGCTTTGCAAGATCTTTGTACATGACCTGCCCGGAGGCCAGGTCAAAGGAATCGGACGCGAAAGAATGAGAAGGGGATGACGAACGTTCGGAGGATGCGGCCTGTGATTGTTGATGGAAGCGTTGGTTCGCCAGATGCTGGTCATACTGAAACCGACTGAGATCATCACGGAGGATTGCGTATGCCTCGTTGATCTCGACCAATATATCATTCGCGAGTTTCCAGTCTTGCGGCTGACGTTTGGAGTCGAATCGGTCGGGATGAGCAATCCGGGCACGGCCTCGGTAGGCCTCATGAATCTGTTCCGGTGTCGCCTGATGGTTGACACCAAGAACGGTATAAAAGTCCTTATCGAGGGGGCTTGTCATAGGCTCCTTTAAAACGAGATCGTTTCAAAGTACAACGACTCATGTCAGTATACCAGAAAGGCAATGAAAATTGAATGATCTCGGAGGGACAAGCATATTCTATGCCTCACCTAGCGCTTGATACAATAAATCCGTTGGAGTAGATTACTAAGGAAGTTGTTTAATATGATCATCCTGAAAGAAACCTTTTTTAATTTCCGCAATCAGATCGATTTTTACTTGCGATGCCGATTCAAATGGAGCCGTGCACTTGCCTCGGACTCCCCCATCCCGACAGAAGACAAACGGCTGCACCAGACGTTCAAAGAATTTTTAGAACTCTTTGAATGGCAGATCGTCCTTAATCATCTAAAAACATCATGTCCATTGGTCATCGCCGATATTGGCGCACGAAATTTCGCACTCGCTCCCATCTTGGATCAGCATTTTAGAGCACTTGGACAAACACCTGAAATTCATGGCATTGAAATAGATGCCTATCGGCGTTTGGTCAACTTTCACACGCGAGCCGATTACGGATACCATTACGCAAGGTCAATTCCTACTGGTTTTTTTCACCCGGTTGATTTCTTAGCATGGCAGCGTCCGCTTCATATTGGATTTTTGCTCAATCCGTTTGTCACACGCGAGGCACTTTTAGCTTGGGGACTGCCTCTTTCAGCATTACAACCAGAGAGGCTATTTCGACATCTTTTTCTGTTATTACAGCCTCAAAAAGGCGTGGCCATATTAAGTAACGTAGACGATCATGAGATTGACATCTCACATCAAATTGCAAAAACAGTTGGATTTTGTCTGGGAGAAATCAAACGATGGGAGCCCGTCAAGCCCGATAACGACCAGCCTCGATACGGAACCATCCTGTACACAGACTAATGTCCCTTCAGAGCAGGAGTTGCCGGTAGTGCTGGAAGCGCAGGCGGCTTTTTTTCCTGCGGCGATTTTACAACCAAAATATCAATCCGCCGATTCTTCGCTCGTCCTTCCGGCGTATCGTTCGTATCAATTGGGTGATATTCGGAATACCCCGCAACCGCAAACTTTTCGGGAGGCATTTCATTCTTTTCCACAAAATAACGCATGATCGCCATCGCCCGCGCAGTGGACAGCTCCCAATTGGAAGGATAGGCTGGCGTACTAATCGGAATATTGTCGGTATGCCCCTCAATTTGTATCTTGTTCGGAAGTGTTTTCAACAACTCCGCCGTTTGATCCAACGCACCCTTAAAACCCTCGTTAATGAGTGACCTCCCCGGCTCAAACAATGCCTCATCCGGAATACGAATCACGACGCCCTGCTCTACCTTATTGACGCTCGACCCTTTAATGCCAATCTGTTTCATCCCCTTCTCGATATTCTGATACATCGGGATAAACGAAAAAACGGCCGGAGAACCACCCGCGGGAGTTAATGCAACAACCGTATCTTGCGCGCCCGATTTTTGCTCAAAAGCATTAAACCCTTTCCGAATCCCTTCGATCACCTCAGTCGGCGGTGGATTATCGCGTTTCAACGCCCAAAGCGCCACAAACACGGCAAATAAAAGCGTGATAAAATCGGCATAGGAGATCAGCCAACGCTCTAGATTCTCGTGTGCAGGATGTTTGTGTTTTTTCGCCATATCTTAATGATTAAACTCTTATACCCCTCACCCCAACCCTC
>JBBTNS010000025.1:0-10242 GCA_038067655.1 Nitrospirota bacterium | reverse complement strand
GTTCCTCAAAAGAATCAGAGATATATTTCAAAAAGATAAGCCCAAGCACAATGTGTTTGTACTCGGCGGCATCCATATTTTTACGAAGCATATCGGCCGCCTTAAAAAGCGTCTTTTCAAATTGTTCTGTTTTGTTATTATTTTTTGCCATATTTTTTACTGCATGAATGGTGGGATTTATAGAGACGAAAAATTTTGCGTCTCTACGGTTTGATGTGTAAATGGGCGGAGGGGGTAGGATTCGAACCCACGATACCTTTCGGTATAACGGTTTTCAAGACCGCCGCCATCGGCCACTCGGCCACCCCTCCTATTTGAACAACCCCCTGCCCCCCGAAATGGCGGGGGAAGTAACCCTACACGATCTTTTCGACCCCGCCGAGATAGGGTCTTAAGACCTCTGGAACAACAACCGACCCGTCCGCTTGCTGATAATTTTCCAAAATAGCCACAACCGTTCTGCCAACCGCTAACCCAGAGCCGTTGATCGTATGCACATACTCGGTCTTGCCCGACGATGTCCGATATCGAATATCGGCACGCCGCGCTTGAAACGACTCGAAATTACTGCAAGACGAAATCTCACGATATTGCGCCTGCTCCGGCAGCCAAACCTCGATGTCATACGTCTTCGCAGACGAAAAACCAAGATCACCCGTACAAAGCGAGACCACCCGATAATGCAGATTCAATCGCTTCAAAACCTCCTCTGCATCCAACACAAGTTGTTCCAATAACGCATACGATTGATCGGGCAAAGAAAAAGTCACCAGTTCCACTTTGTTAAATTGGTGCTGGCGAATCAACCCCTTCGTATCTTTTCCATACGATCCAGCCTCGCGGCGAAAACAGGGGGTATACGCCACATAGCGCAATGGCAATTGCGCCTCCGATAAAATCTCCCCGCGGTGAAGATTCGTGAGCGGCACCTCCGCCGTTGGAATTAAAAAGGCATCTTCGGAGTCGAGGTGAAAAAGATCATCTTCAAATTTAGGGAGCTGTCCCGTGGCTATCATGCTTTCACGATTTACAATCAGAGGAGGAATAATCTCTTTGTAACGATGTTGATGTAGGTCTAACATAAAGTTAATCAGTGCTCGTTCCAGCCGCGCGCCCAAACCCTGATAAATGGCATATCGCGCCCCTGACATCTTGGCCGCCCGCTCAAAATCGAGGATGCCCAACTTCTCCCCGATCTCCCAATGCGATTTCGGAGAAAATAAGAACAACGGACGTTGCCCCTGTTGCCGTACCTCAATATTGTCATGCTCGCTTTTTCCGATGGGCACCAACGCGTTCGGAATATTCGGCAACATCAGCAAAAAATTTCCCCGCTCTTCCTCATTTTTTACCCGCTTGGCCTTCTTTTCCTCAATTTCTTGGGCCAACTGTTTCATTTCTTCTAAAACTGCAGCGGTCGGTGGCGTCTGCATTTTCGTCATGCCGATTTCTTTAGAGACACGGTTTTTTTCAGCTTGTAACGACTCGATCTCAACCTTCAGTTGCCGCTCTTCCGTATCAAGTTGAATCCATCGGTCAAACGAAATCGTTCCACTGCGCTTTTGAAGTTCGCTTTGAACCAGACTCAAATTTTCTCTGAGCAATTTAATATCAAGCATGGAAGCCAAACTATATCAATAATGCTGATATTGTCAAACCCATTTTGATGGCAACACGGGTAAGACAGACCAATGGCACGTTTCAATAAGTTGGATATAATAATAGTAAAGAGGTGTCGTTTATTTTAAGAAAGGAACAGTAACATGAAAAACATAGCCCCCCCAGTATTTTTGTTTGTGATGAGTTTGGGATTAACCGCCTGCGGCGGCTCTTCGCCAACTACTCCGTCTTCCACGTCCGTCGAAACTGCGGTACAAAAACCAGGGTTTTCGCTGCCGGCTACGATATCGGCTGTTCCCACGACAGCAAGCGGATCGGCAAAGCCGACGCTGTTATCAAAACTCTCGGCCTTAAGCGGGCCAATGGATGTGGGAACCGATTATGCGAAGACTGCTACCGTACGATATGTGTCTGAACATGAATTGGAACATTTTGACATCATCGGCGATATTTTATCTGCGCTGGCCCAAACCCATTATGCTGATCTAGAGAATATCAATCAGGGGCCGTATCTGGCCATGGTCAGCTTCCAGGAGGAACAGGATGGAAGAAACGTCAAAAATGTCGAGCCTTGGGTGGTGGACTCTAAAATGGTTGTTCGTGACAACCAAGAGATCAATCGCATACAAATATGGCTCAAGGAAAATGATGACGGCATGAGTGTCCTCATTAAAGCCCAGTTTGAAATTTTCGCTCCGGCCAGCCAGAAACCCGATGGGTCTTTCAGCAATTATGGGGTGTGGACCGTCAATGCGTCTATGGAAGGGGCGGGCGACCGAGGTGGAACTTTTTCTGCGGATATCGGGGTAGATCCTCTGGGTGCGACCGTCATAAAAATTAATGAAAACTTTAGTGGTGGAGGCATGCGGAGTATTATCAACAGAACAGACACCGCCGGCTTTGGAAAGATACAATTTCCAGACTTTAGAAGTTGCCAACAAGACCCGTGTACTCCCCCGTTAGTGACCACCGCGTATGCCTATAACGGTTCGCATCTTGGATTAAAACGCGGAAATGATGTGCCGATCTTCAAAGATCGGAACATCATCACGGATCTGGTAGGACACTATGGCCTATTTAATGGAACAACCGGTGAAGATGTCTTGCGGACAAAATCGTTTGGGTTCCCGGTAGAATATATAACAACCTCCGGTGAGAAGAAGCATGCCTTCTATGGGGCATGGCAGGGACGGCACCAACTTTGGGCGCAGGGAGATCCCATTCCAAACGGAACCGAAGTCGTCCACCAGGACTTTATGCCCAATGCAGCGCCGGGACAAGACGTGTATACCGTTGCGGAATTTTTAGGGGTCTTAACCCTTAAAGACCTTACGCCCGGAAATCTTGCAGATATTCAGAATATTCCGGTCGAATCATTTGATAATATGAAAGGGAGAATCTATATCGAATATAAAGGCACCACTGGGTGGGTGGAAAAGACCATGACCTCTTTTGACAAAGAAACATGGACACCCACATTTGATAACGCAGCAGACAAACCCTATTCCATGGAAGTGGGAAGGGAATACTACATTCATGCCTTAGGAGTAAACTTTATCGTGGGAAAAGACGCCAATGGTGTCTACACCGTTCAAAAAGAGGCACACGAAACGGTTCATCCGGCCAATGCGGCAACTCACGTTCCGAATGGAACCGTTTTTCAGTACAGTTGGGCAGGCCCAGGGAGTTCCACATTCAAGTTTATTACCGATATAAACGATTCAAGGTTCCTGAAATTGGTCTACGAGACGGTAGGATCTGACGCAATGGCAGGAGCAACGGTTGGAGGCATTGTCACAAGAGGAATATGGGGGTTGGTTTCCACAACAACGCAAACAACCCTCCTTGCAGACTGGCAATATCCCCCACCGGGGGAACACTGGGGAAATCAAACCTTCCTCGTCAAAAATGGACAATACAAAATTCTGGATAGTCCAATTGCACTCAAGCCAATTGTACTGGCCTCAAAGACGTTATCACTGCAATATGACGGCTGGATGCACGGGCTGCCGGATCTTTTTAGGGAGTTAGCACGAAACAATTTCCAAATCACGCAGGAGATGGCTGACAAGATTATTACGATTCCACCGGGAACCGTTGTCGAAGATGCAGATGTTCCAGGAACAACCTATCTGGTAAAGCCATTGGACATCCAAGAGTTTATGAAGCCCATTCCGAATCCGGGCACATTAAATCTCGCGCAGGCTGATAGCGTGAATCTCGCCACCGTGCCCGTTTTTGTGAACCACGGTATGGGGCCGATTCCAACAAACCTCGTCTTAAAATATATAGAGGGCCAGAAAATACAATAATTCCTATGGGCTTCCCGTCTATTATGCGGGAGGATCAACATCCTCCCGCCCTATTCTGATCATAAAAATTCCGCGTTGTGTTATACTCTCCAAAAACGAAACAAAAAAATGGAGAATTCGCATGCTGATTGACCTGCAACAGATCCTTGAAATAACGAGAGAAGGGCTTGCCCAGCTCCGGGGGCATCTTTGACCCGCCTGCACTTAAAATACAAATAGAAAAACAAAACGAAGAAACCGCTCATCCTGATTTTTGGAAAGATCCGTCTGCCAAAACTCGTTTGGCCCAAAAAAGTATCGTCGAGAAGAAACTCAACCGTTTTTTAGGAATCGAGCAAAAGTTTGAAGAGACTGCCATTTTACTCGATCTCTTGAAAGAAGATGCGGACGCCTCCGCTGAAAAAGAGGCCGAGTGCAACCTAAAAGATATTAAGAAAGCGATTGAACATTTTACGGTAGAAATCCTGCTTGCGGGAGAAAAAGATTTTAACAACGCGATCTTAACGCTTCACCCAGGCGCCGGAGGAACCGAGTCGGCCGATTGGGCTGCGATGCTCACCCGGATGTATATTCGGTGGGCTGAAGGACGCGGATTTCGCATCGAGACGCTGGACATTCAGCCGGGAGATGAGGCCGGGATTAAAAGCGTAACACTGGGGATCGCCGGAGATTACGCCTACGGCTATTTACGATCCGAATGCGGCGTACATCGGCTGGTTCGCATCTCTCCGTTTGACGCCAATAAACGAAGGCACACCTCTTTTGCGGCCGTCTTCATCTCTCCTGAAATTGAAGACGATGCGGAAGTGGCTATTAACGATAAAGACTTAAGAATCGACACCTATCGCTCTAGTGCCGCAGGAGGCCAGCACGTCAATAAAACCTCATCGGCGATACGCATTACGCACATTCCGACAAACACCGTTGTCCAATGTCAGAACGAACGATCCCAATTGCAGAACAAGGTATCGGCGATGAAGGTGCTGAGATCCCGCCTTTACGCACTGCAGCAACGGGAGAAAGATGCGGCGATGTCTAAATTTGTGGGCGAGAAAAAAGAGATCGCATGGGGGCATCAAATCCGGTCGTACGTCATGCAGCCCTACCAATTGGTGAAAGATCACAGAACAAGCGTTGAGACTGGAAATGTTCCAGCCGTATTAGATGGAGAGATTGACTTATTTATCGAAGGCTACTTAAAGGAGGGGGTAGCACCCCCGGCGTAATGAGTCGCCCCCTCAGCCGGCGTACCGGTCGTTGGGGCGCCTAAAAAAAACTGAATGGTACCCAATAAGCATAGCCCAATCATTCAGGTTTATGGCAGAATATCCGCATGAAACATCACTCCCCTATTTTAATTTATGATGCAAACTGCCGGTTTTGTGTCTCATCAAAAGGATGGATCGAAAGATGGGACATCAACCATCACATTCAATTCCTTCCATTCCAAACTGAAGAAGCAAAAAAAAAGGTACCCAGTCTTGCCGAGCTTGGCTGTCTGGATGCCATGCGGCTGATTGACGCGAACGGTAGGGTTTCATCAGGGGTTTCCGCATTCTATGAGATGCTGCCATTTCTTCCAATGGGAAAACTATTGGCCCTCTTTTTTAGGCTGCCGGGAATATCATTTTTTGCAAATGGATTGTATCGGGTGATTGCAAAAAATAGATATTGTTGGTTTGGAACCGTGCGCGAAAAGTAGAAATCATGACGCACCGCTACATCGAAGTGGCCATTGGCGCACTGCCCCAACGCTTTCACTATCATCTCCCAGCCGAACTTACAACAGAATTGCTACAACTCGGCGCCCGACTCGTTGTCCCTTTTGGGAATCGTGTGCAGATTGGTTTTTTTGTCCGCTATGTTGATCAGCCGGATATTGTAAAAACAAAAGCGATCTTGGCGATCCTCGATTCACCCTCTCTCATTCCATCTAAATTGGCCAAACTGATTGAATGGGTTGCTAACTATTATTGTTCTCATATCGGCATTGTCCTTGCCCACGCTTTTCCAAAAAATAATTTACATAAAATCCGCCGCCGATTATCACTCACCAACGAAGGAACCGCCGCACTTCATGCCGGAAAAATAAAATCAGAAACGGCAGAAACAATCGTAACCGCTCTTCTAAAAGGAGAGGTTTTGTTTGAAACCCTCCGTGCGAAAATCGGAACAAAAAATATGACAACCGCACTCCCCTCCTTAAGAAAAAAAGGCTGGGTTAAACAAAGATGGGATTTTGAGTCGCCACCAGAAAAGCGCAAAAATGAAGTTAAAGAGACACTTGATGTTTTTAGAAAAGACACGGCGATTTTATTGAATATTAATCAGCAGGAAGCGTTCGATGAGATTGCTGCTGCCCTAAAGAAAGGGGTCTTCTCCCCGTTCTTGTTACATGGCGTCACAGGAAGCGGAAAGACAGAAATCTATTTACAGTCTGTCCAAACGGTTTTAGCAGGCGGCAAAGGAGCGATCATTCTCGTTCCGGAGATTGGCCTAACCCCACAGCTATTTAACCGATTTTTCAGTCGGTTTGGAAAAGAAGTGGCTATTCTTCATAGCGGGCTTTCCGCGTCCGAACGATATGAGCAATGGCGAAGAATCAAAGAAAATGAGGCACATATTGTGATTGGCGCCCGTTCCGCGTTGTTTGCGCCCATGGAAACAGTTGGGATCATTATTGTGGACGAAGAGCATGATCATTCCTACAAGCAAGAAGAGACCATTCGGTTTCATGCAAAAGATGCCGCTTTAGTCTACGCAAAATTACACCATGCGACAATTGTGCTGGGATCGGCGACTCCTTCGCTTGAATCGTTTCACAATGGAAAGACTGGGAGATTGCGTGTGCTGTCGCTTCCCACTCGGGTGAACGAAAGACCGATGCCCACAATCCAGACGATTGATCTTCGGATTCGGGAACAATGGGTTTTGCCGTTTATTACCAAACCGCTTGTCGCTGCGATTGAAAAACGATTAGAGCGAAAAGAGCAGACGATTCTTTTTATGAATCGCCGCGGACACACCCCCGCCCTACTTTGCGGCGATTGCGGTCAAAAATGGCAATGCGCCAATTGCTCTGTTTCGTTAACTTTTCATAAACAAGAAAAAAAACTGCTCTGCCATTATTGCGGCTTTCAACAAAGCGCACCATCGGTCTGTCCCAAGTGTCAGGCGGCTCGGCTTATTTATATGGGCGCAGGAACGGAGCAGGTCGAGGAGGGAATACAAACACTTTTCCCGTCTGCACGGGTATTGAGAATGGACAGAGATACCACAGCCAGGAAGGGGACGCATGCGAAAATGATATCAACCATGGAACAAAGGGATGCTGATATTTTAATTGGCACACAGATGGTGGCCAAGGGACACGATTTTCCAATGGTCACGCTCGTTGGGATTATTTGTGCTGATCTTTCGTTTGGTCTGCCTGATTTTCGGGCATCAGAAAGAACGGTACAACTCCTTTCTCAGGTGATGGGGCGTGCCGGCCGCGGAGACACCGAAGGAGAGGTCTTCATTCAAACCTTTCAGCCGGAGCATGAGACCTTTCGCTACCTATCCAATTACAACGCTTTTTGTCAGGCGGAACAAGGATTTAGAGAAGAGGCTGGGTATCCCCCTTTTACAAGACTTATTTTATTGATACTTTCTCACACAGAGGAACAGATGGTCGCTCAAAAAGCAAACCAATTGGCATCCATTCTAAAACAATCGTGTCACCGTCTTGGCGTGACGGTTTTAGGCCCGGCCTCCGCGCATTTTGCAAGGATTAGAAAGGAATATCGGTATCAGATATTACTTAAAGGAAAAGATCATGTTCGATTAAAGTCAGCTCTAAAGAAAGGGCTTCTCGACTTTAACAAAACGGACTTAAAAGGGGTCCGAGTGATTGTGGATGTGGACCCCCAAAGCGTTATTTAATTTCCCCTAACTGCCTCTTCGCCGCGGAGACGACGTTCTCCGGCGTAAATCCGAACTTTTTAACCAGCTCTTTGAGCGGAGCGGATGCGCCAAAGGTCTGCATGCCGATAATATCCCCGGTTAAACCGACATATCGATTCCATCCAAAGGTAGAGGCCTGTTCAACCGCCACCCGCGCCGTCACGCTTGGCGGGAGGACATCATCCCGGTAAGACTTCGGCTGCCGCTCGAACAGTTCCTGTGAGGGAATGCTCACCACACGGGCGCGGATCCCTTCCGCCACCAATTGTTCATAGGCGGCCACACAAAGCGACACCTCGCTCCCGGTGGCAAGCAGGAGGATATCCGGTTTTATGCTTGGATCACCTGCAAGGATATAGGCCCCGCGCGAAAGGCCGGAGGCCGATCCATATCGAGAGCGATCCAGCGTGGGAAGGGCCTGCCGCGATAAGATAAGGGCAATCGGCTCATGCCTCGTGGAGACAATGAATCGCCAGGCTTCGGCTATTTCGTTGGCATCCCCGGGGCGAAGAACAACCAGCCCTGGAATGGCCCGAAGCGAAGCCAACTGCTCAACCGGCTGATGGGTCGGGCCATCCTCTCCGACGCCAATCGAGTCGTGTGTAAAGATAATAATCACCGGAATTTCCATGAGCGCACTGAGACGAATGGCCGGACGGGAATAATCGCTGAAAATTAAAAAACCAGATCCAAACGGGCGGATCTTGGAAAGGGAAAGCCCGTTGAGTATCGATCCCATCGCGTGTTCGCGGATCCCAAAGTGAAGGTTTCTCCCCGCCCCGTTTTGCGCTGTGAACTCACCCGCACCTTCAAACGTCAGACGGGTCTTGGTCGAGGGGGATAAGTCGGCTGATCCCCCTATCAGCCATGGGTAATTCTTTGCAATCGCGTTTTGCACCTTGCCAGATGCGTCTCGACCGGCAAGCCCCTTTGGATCGGGAGGAAAGACTGGAATCTCTTTGTCCCAGCCATCCGGGAGTTGACGGTGTTGCATCCGATAAAGCGTGTCGGCCAGATCGGGATATTTCTTTTTATAATCCTGAAATTTTGCCATCCAGGCCTCCCGCAGACGATGGCCCCGGCTCCCGATCCCTTCCTGAAAAGATTTTCGAACTTCGTCGGGAACAAAAAACGTGGCATCCTCGGGCCAGCCGTAGTTGCGCTTGGTGAGACGAATCTCTTCCTTCCCCAACGGCTCCCCATGCGCTGAGCTTGTATCCTGCTTGTTGGGAGCGCCATAAGCAATATGGCTATCGACAATAATCAATGTCGGCCGGTCCTCCGTCCGGCGAAAGGTTTGAAACGCCCGATCGAGCATCTCTAAGTCGTTCGCATCTCCAACGCGCATTACGTTCCAGCCGTAGGCCATAAACCGCGTGGCCACATCTTCGCTGAAGGCCCAATTCGTGTGCCCTTCAATCGTGATCTTATTGTTGTCGTAAATCCAGCACAGATTGGAAAGTTTCAGATGCCCCGCCAGAGAGGCGGCCTCGCCTGACACCCCTTCCATCATACAGCCGTCTCCGCAGAGGGCGTAGGTGTCATAGTCAAACATCTGGAAATCAGGGCGGTTAAAATAGTTTGCCATCCACTGGCTGGCAATCGCCATCCCGACGCTCGTCGCCACACCTTGCCCCAGCGGCCCCGTGGTCGTCTCGATGCCAGAGGTCCAGCGGTACTCCGGATGGCCGGGACATTTACTATCCAACTGGCGAAAGCGTTTAATATCATCCAGCGTCACGGAGAATTCCCCCAATCGCTCATATTTTCCGTTCACCGCCTTCACCCCGCAAAGATGAAGCATCGAATAAAGCAGCATAGAGGCATGGCCAATTGAAAGGACAAACCGATCGCGATTCGGCCAGATCGGGTCTTCGGGGTCAAACCGTAAAAAATGGTTCCACAGGGAGTAGACTACGGGCGCCATTGCCATAGCCGTTCCCGGATGCCCAGAGTCTGCCGCTTGCACTGCGTCCATTGAAAGGGTTCGAATCGTATTAATACAAAGAAGATCGTCTTTTTTGTCCATGGACACGCCTCCCTAAATTAGGCTTTGAAAGTTTCGTTTTCCAACAGTAAAATAGGACCCAATTCTAAGCCAAAAATAAATCGATTACAACATCCCGAATCGCGCCATCTAAAATGTAACCCGATCCGAATACAAATTTGGGAGGGTTACAGCATGAGCAAGCGATCAAAATGGGATTATTTCAAGGAAATCTATCACCGGTACAAAAAGGCAGATAAAGCCGATAAGAAAGCAATCCTCGACGAATTCTGCCGCGTCGGAGGTTTCATCGAAAATACGCGATCCGCAAATTGTCCGGATTGCCCCCAACAGAAAAACACGCTCCAAAAAAACGTA
>JBBTNS010000024.1:0-4755 GCA_038067655.1 Nitrospirota bacterium | reverse complement strand
GGGTCTTCGGACATCCGCCGAAAGTCATCCAGACAGTCACCTCCAGCCGCATTCAGCAGCACGAAACTTTCGACCATCGTTGTCTCATCGAAACCGCGCTTTCGTTGTTTGATCTGGAGATGTTGGGTCACGCTCTGCGGCATGCCGAGCGACCGATAGGCCTGTGCAACTAACGGCAGGCCACCAAAGGCCGTCAGCGTATCGGTTGCCGGTGTTGGGTCAATCTGAAAAGGAAGGGACAAATGAGGGGGAACGATGGGTGTCTTCATGAAGAGAAATCTTACACGATTTTGTGTTCACCTGAAAGGTGTACACAAAAAAATCAGATAATCTTATCAAAGGACTATCATCATTGGGCCAATCCTATCTCTCCTTTCTCTAAAAAAACCTTACGTCCGGATTAGGGAATGCCATTACACAAGCCGATCCTTGCTCATATTCATGTTAGAAGAAATGTCAGCAAGATAAATTAAAGTTTCACGTGCGCAACGACTCCATGAGTACTGATGCGATATTTCCATTGCCTTGCGGGCTACCATATGCCTAAAATCGTCATCCAAAATTAATTTTTCAATCGCTTCAGCTATCGTATTCGGATCCTCAGGATCAAAATACACACCAGCCTCCTGCAGTATCTCAGGCATGGGTCCTCGGTTTGAGCAAGCAATAGGAAGACCGGATGCCATCGCTTCAACTAATGTGTTGGGCATGTTTTCGCAACTAGATGCAAAGATAAAAATATCTGCGTGTGCCAGATGCGAAGGAATATCCTTGTAAGGGACTGCATCGAGCAGTTCAATAAATTCACGTCGGGGATCTGACTGATTAATCGCTTGATCTACAAGCTCTTTTGCTGGACCAGATGCCGCACCAACTAACCGCAGTAACAATGAATACCCCCGTTGCCTCAACTTTGAAATTGCAGTAATGACATGCCATTGATGTTTGTACATATCAGCATTGGAAACATATACGCAACGAATGTTTTTTTTCGAACCCTTCCAGAGACCAAATGAAGGGCACTGCCTAAACTGACCACCAATGCCATGAGGAATAATTCTAACTTTTGATAGATGCCCTGTGTATTTTTGGATTACGTCTGACGCATATTGAGTAAGGAATATAGCTCCAGAAGCACTCCTAAGGGATCTTACCTGCATGTAACGCAACAAAATAAGGCGAAGACGTGCAAACGACCATAACGGGTAGCGCTTTGTTTCGCTTCCTTCGAACGAGAGCATATCGCGAGACATTACGACAGAGGGGCGGTATCTACATACAGACCCCGCATCTGTGCTTAGAAGCACATCACAACCATGCGCACGTAGTTCTTTGGGAAGATTCTTATATTGCCACCACATTTGGCAAGGCAGTGATTTTTCAAGGGCAGGAGGATTGTGCTTTACAAGCCAAGAGACATCAGGTAGCAATTGCAAAAGGCTCCTATACGACCACACATGCACCTGTGCAATACCGTGTTGCCGAATGTCGGCCGCAGTAAGAATCCCTATTAGATGTGTCTTGGCCCCGCCAGAGCGGTTACGCGAAGCATCAATAGCTACAATTAAACCTGACTTAGATGACGGAGTCATAGCGAGAGGCGTTTTATTCCAAGAGGGGTTTGTTTCGACATTCATGTTATGCATGACTATCGCCATCTTAAATTCTGAAAAAATTGTTTAAAATGATTGAGATGTTTATCTGCAGAAAACAAGAGAGATGCCTTAATACGAGATTGATTAGACATTTCCTGATATTGATCACTCTCAATAATCATCCTGAGTGCGGGGTCTAATGTCTTTACAATATTTTTCTCGTCTACAATAATGGCATCTACCATGTTCTCAGCTAGGATACCAATATCTCCAATACGGTTCATGATAATAGGACAGGCATGTGACCAACTTTCCATTGCTTTTGTGGGAAAACCAGCCCATGCGTAGCGCTTATTTTCACGGAAAAGTACAGAGAAGTGGCTTTGGTTGTACAATTGATTGACACGGGCATGGCTTATCCTCCCATAGCACTTTACAAATGGGGCGTATGTAGTGATATTCAAGTCCTCATCACGAAACAAACAATAAAGCGTTGTTTCTTCAATCCCTGCGATGCGTAGAAGAATATTGCGTTGTAGAGATTGCGCAATAACAGGAAGCACGCGGATGAATCCTAGCAAGCGATCTTTTTCCCCTCCATTACCAGCGTAAATAAAGGTTATGCCGGACGTAATTGGTTCTCGTGTCGCGTTGACAATACCATCAGTATCCACTTTTGCTGGTGGCTGCAAAGGTGGAATATTAACGATATTACAACCAGCGTAGTGTTTTTCTAATAAGCGACTAATGCAGATAATGTTTCGAAATCGGGGGTATACCACTCGCATTCGCAGCCAGTTTTCAAGGGCTGCAGGACCAAACTGTCCGCCCGGAAGATGTTCTGCCTCGTACCACTCGGTACTGTCTAGTACTAGACAGATTCGCCTACGCCAACATAGAAGCAATAGAAGAAGCGAGAATAGAGCAGGAGGATTATAAGTTACGATGATGTCAAAGCGGGGGCTAGATTCCAACCACCTCAAAGTTTTAAAACCCCGCATAAAGAATCCCAATAACCGACCAATCAATCTACGAGGATATTCACGAAATTCCGATTGAGGGTAACAATCGTGGCCTTCAAAAACATAATGTTTTTTTTCATCCTGAGCCTGCTCCCATCCAGCAAAAGTGACACAACAGCCAACTTGCTCAAACAGACGGGCAATTGAATAAACACGCAGTGCCGCCGCATCCTGATTGGGAAATCTAAATGCACCCGTATAGAGTACATTTTTCATGATACCCGTCCTATTATCGGATACCGCCTTGCGTACAGTGCAAAAAGCACAAGCACAGGGGTAATCAGCATTACATAACGCGCATTGATTGTAGGATTCATGAGCCATGTCAGCAAATAGGCTACGACTACCAGCACTATCGGCCGAGCTCGTGTCTTCAGCCAATGTCGAAAGTGTATAAATAACGAACCGAGCGGTCGAAAGAGCAACAGCAACAGAATCAATTGTGGCAAACGCAGTATTTTGGCCATGTCCACACCACCCATTTCAGTACTAAACGAGAATGAAGCATAGGCATCGAAAATAAACTGAATGACGCGCAAAGGGTTAAACAACAGATACCCAACATAATAGTTCCGATTAAAGTTCACCAGAAAGGAACTGAATCCCTCTCCCAAACTTTCATCGCTAATGATGCTAACGAAAATAGACAAAACGCCGGCCGCAATGGATGTCAGTATATAAAGACAAATGATTCTCCAGCCTGGCCAAGGCGTTGCCATCAAGAATGCGAAGATGAGAATAAAAACTGCCAGCTGCAGGCGCACAAGCGCAAAAAAAGGAATAAGCGCCAGCAAGAGCCACATCCTCTGGTGAATACCGCACCGCACCGCAAGTAGGAAAGCAAAAATCGTTAGCATATCCTTGTTAATCATCTGGGCAAAATAGATGAGAGAGAGATTAGCAAAAAATGACAGGTTGCCAATCTGACCCAGCTTACAATAATTGCAGATATCTGCATAAATAACATAGCAGCCAATAAGGGTAATGCAATTAAAGACTAGAGCAATCAGTGTGTAGTCTTGATCAACCAGAAACGGAAACGCGCTCGCCAATGCCATATAGATTGCGGCGATTCCAATGTCATTACTGATCTCATAACCAAGCAGATCTTCAAAGAGTATTCGATCTATATTTGTTACATAGACGAAGTGATCATGGTCATTTAAAGCATATTGAAAAAGTCCGCTCTCGCCATCGTAGCGATTTAGGTCTGCAGCGAAATACAGGAAATAGAGAATACAAAAGGCCAGAAACACAGGGAGAAAAAATGCTGCTACCGGTGGAACAATGAAAACCCTTGAAGGTGTTGTTGGCATACTTTTCATCTGTTAATTTTATAATGTTTTTTCAATGCCTGCTCTTTATCCTTGGCCTCCATAGCACCAAAACCGAGTGAATCTCTTTGGGCTTTGTGCAAATAGTCGTTGAGAGATTTAATGACCCTCGCAGGAACCCCCGCTGCCACCGTGTTGCTGGGTATGTCATCTTTCACAACAGAGCAGGCGCCAATAATCACATTATCTCCAATGTGAACTCCAGGCAATAGCGTGCAGTTGATGCCGATATATACATTATTGCCAACAACAATGGGTTTGGTAATCTCGAGGCATGGGTAGTCCTTGCGCAGTATCAATACACCCCCATCATGATTAACAAAATGGCATTCAGAGACGATGTGAACGTCATCTCCCAGCGTAATGAGCCATGGTTCTGTACCGAACATTCCCGGCTTTGCACCGTAAAAATGCACTCCTTTCCCAATATTCACGCCCACCGAGCGTGCATAGAGTGTAGGATCTATCGCAATTAGCAGACGATTGTAAATAGCCATAAAAGCTCGTCGGATCAAAAAAAATAGACTCATGGCGATACCCCTGCAGCACATCGGCCTCGCAACGAAAGGCAAATTGTTAACGCGAGTGCAATGTTTTGTATGAGAGCTATCAATACAATTCCCCACATTATTTGAAGTGGTGTTATTTCCAAGAACATAAAAAGCACACTAATCACTAAGAACATTATGGTGTCAATCCAAAGCTGAATTTTCTGCAATTTCATCACGAGGCAACTGACGCGAAACGGCATTGACAATAAGAAAATACACCCCCAAGTAAAATGTAGTGGCAGCAACTGACTAG
>JBBTNS010000023.1:0-15518 GCA_038067655.1 Nitrospirota bacterium | reverse complement strand
CCAGCCGCCCCAGCCGCTGCACCCCCCGTCGCAACAATCACCGCAATCGTCAACAACGCAGCCGCAGGCCCAGTCAATCCCTGCGACGCATAATCCCAATCCTGATGCGCCTCCTCCACACCCTTCCAATCAATATCGGTTCGATTCGCCAACTCCCCCATCCACGCCAATCCCGGCTCCTTCGACAAAGTCTTGAGCGATTCCTCGGCACTTCCGCCCGCTTTATACTCAACAACCACACCCTCCTTCGCAGTCACACTCAAGGATGCCGCCTGCATGTCACTATGCACAATCGTCTCATTACTATAACCACTGTCCGAATTCGAAAATAAAAAATCCCCCACCACATCTTTCGTCTCTTGCTTAAACGCAGAATCTTTATCCGTCAGAAAAAACACCTGCCCTTCCTTCGACTCAATCTCCGTAATACCACCACTCTCAATATTCACAGGGTTCAAAGTGATATCTCCCAACTCCGACGTCATCACAAAATCATTCTCAATATCGAACTGACCCCGTACCGTTTCTCTCTCCACAATCGTCGTTGTCGTCTCCGTCGTCTTATCTCCAAAAACATCCGTCTCACTAGACGCATGCTGCGCGTCCAAACTCCCGCTGTTATGCACCGTATCCAACACAATATCCCTAACCGCATGCAACGTCGCATCACCCGCAACCGTAATATCCGCCGCCTGACTGTAAATCCCTCCTCCAGAACCCATCGTCAGATTCCCATCAATAGAAATATCCGTCACCCACCAATTCGTTGCAGACGTATGCAACTGATTCTTCTCATCCCACACCAGATGCTCTTCACTTCCCGTCCTTACCGCATTAATATTGATATTCCCATCCGCACCAAAAAGGGCATCTCCCGTTACCTCAATTTTCGCCCCTTCCAACGTGGTATCGCCACCTGATGTGGCCGTGAGATTTCCCGCTTCGATTGCCGCAATCCTACCCAGATTCACTCGCGTCCCCGATAAACCCGTAGACGTACTCGTCTGTGTCTTGATGATCAACTCATTCCCCGCAGCCAATCTCACCGTATTCCCACGGATCAACCCCGACAAATTCTCAATGTTCCGAACACTATTCAAATCCACAAGACTCCCCTGTATCCGACCTCCCAGATTATGAATGTTGTTCGCAGAGACCAACATCTGATCTCTCCCGTAAAAAACACCGTTGTTCTCAAAATCGTTCGTAATATCCAAATCAATCTGTCGCGCCGCAATCAACGCGCCATTGGGCATTAAGTCCCCTTCCCTCACCCGCATATACACCTGCGGGGCCAACACACTCTGCCTACTCCCATCCGCCAGCATCACTTCCCTCTCAACCAACCACACAATGTCGCTGGTTAACTGCGCCATCAACTCCGCGCTCAATGCCGTTCCAATGTTCATATTGAACTGCTTCGCAAACGTCACCCCCGCAGTCATCAACGCAATATACTGCTCATTGTTATTCGTGTAATCGCCCAGAAACATCTGCCCCGTCCCCTGAATGATCTGCTGGCGAATCAACTCCTGTTCGTAAAATCCATCCCCAATCCGTTTCAGCGTCAAGTCCGTTGGCGCAATCTCCAACTCCTTCAATAAAAGATTACTCGATGCCCACAAATCGAAATTCGCAAACCGCGGATCCGTCTCAATCAAATATTCATGCGCCGCCTCTGGATGAACCTGATACAGATTATTGTTCGGAATCAAAAGCGGCAGCGCCGCCGTCCTTACGACAATCGGAACAGCATCTCCCCCAGAACCTTCCACTAACGGCGCTATCTTGCTGGCCACTTCAATCACAATATTTTCTACCCGTCTCAATGAAGGGACAGGCGTTACAGAGGGTGCCGAACCCGCACTCCATACAATCTCGCCTGCGATAGATGGAAGATCCAACGCCGCAAGATTTTTCAAAACGGTCGGCCCCTTTGTTATCTCTCCCACGATATAAGATTCGGGAACCGGCGCCGGATCATAAACAGTTGGACCATCAATATGTTGATCCCTTTCCTGCTTAAACCCGCCATGCCATTCGCTCCACCAATAATAGGCACTGCCGTTATCCTCTCTCTCGTATTTTATTTCTTGATCTAGATTGCTAACCGCATCCACTCTTCCTGTCATCGCACCCCCGACAACAATACGGCTCCGATCATTTATGATGTCTCCCTCTCCAAACAACGATAGATTCCCGCCCACCAGAATCTCTGCCGGCTCTGACTCCAACACAAGCGTCCCTCTCATTGTCTTTTTATAGATCAACTCATAATAGTTGTCCGTCCATGTATTATCCGAAAAAACCAACAGACTCACATCGTCATACTCACCACCATGCCCCGGTAAATCACCAATTGTATTCTCATAATAATAACCACCCATCAGTCGGACTTCAGAGGCATCATAACGAGTTAAACTTGCTGAACCCTGATAAGCCCGATATTCCTCCCTCCCAACCACCTCGCTAATACCAGTCCTAAATGGGACATTTTTATTGAGCAGCGACTTTGTCGTTATCTTCAGATCTCCCCACACATCAATCGTTCCTGAAAGATTCGAGATACGATTGGCCGTGCCTATCGCAACGCGGCTGCCATCCAAACTCCCACCGATATTCATGTTGCCCAGACTCAATAAAATCGCGCCGTCCTGATTGATCAGTTCACCCACACCCAAGTCCATCTGAAGACGCGCAGCCATCACACCCGTGCTGATATTTGTTATACGCAGAACCTCTGTCGCAATCTTATTCCCATAAATGGCGCCCGTGTTATGAATCTCCTCTCCGTGCAGTACCACATTCACGCCGTCAACAAGACCCTTTTCCCCATTCGTTAATGTTCCCGAAATATCAAAAACGGCATCCGTCGCTTTAATCACCCCCCCATTGCCATTCATTAAATTCGGAGCCGTAAACAACAATTTCCCCTCCGCACCCATGAATCCCACATTATGGACATCCCCCATCGCAGAAAAAATAAAATCCCCCGCAGCCCTCATCTCATTCGTATGCGTGTAGTCTCCCGTTGTGTTCATCGTGATCTTATCCATTGAGACGAATCTCCCGCCACCCGTCAAAGAAGCCGTCTTAACCTCCAGATGCTTTCCCGCAACAACGTCATAAAAACCCGAATGGATTATATCTGTTACGGTCAGATTCAATGACGCTTGCGATGCAAGGACTCCCCCCGTATTATCCAGCTGCTGACCATCGCCCGCCCCCGTCAACGTCAGGCTTTCATGCGCGGTCATCCACCCTTCATGATTTTCAAAAATCTTGGCGGTCAGATCAACATGCCGCGCCGTCATTTCTGGAGACCGATCATTTATTTTGTTATTGAAAATCGTTCCAGCATGCACCATCAGGGTCTCATTGGAAGCAATCAACCCACTATTATCCAGAAACCCCGTTTGCCCTAAGTCAACCGTTAGATCTCCACTCCCGTAGATCTGGCCTTTGTTTCCAAATGACTGGCCATGCACAACGAGATCCGTCTCACTCAAAATTACACTGTCCTGATCGTTATGAATATCGGTTCCCGTAATATCCATCCCCTTGCCACCAATGTATCCGGATACATTGTGCAATGCCCCCGTTTTTAGAATGACCCACTCTTTCCCAATGATCCCAGAGGTCTCCCAAGTTGCACCTATCCCAAATTCCCCCCAAATCGAGAATCCCGCCGCATCCAGACCAGAATGACTATTTGTCAGCGTTTGACCCTGCGTATCAATCGTCATTACCCCGTCTGCTTGAATGAGACCCGCATCGTTTATCAAAAGACCCGATTGAATATCTAGATTCTTAATCGCCCTAATGAGGCCGCCATGGTTCTCCAACGCTTTTAACCGAGTATCTATTTTAACATTTTGACCGGTGATGGCCCCTTCCGACACCATCAGACCGTCCGACACCACCGTCACCTCTCTTGTTGCGTAGATTTGTCCCGTCGTATTATCAATTAACCCCGATGCAGTCATCTTCAGGCTCCCATCTACCGCGCCGATTGTCCCCTCCACGTTATTTACCGCACCTGTTGTCAGTGTCATATTTTCGGTAGCCGCCATCGTTCCACTTGTATTCGTTAGCGTGCCTGTTGTCGTCGCCATCAGGCTTTTCCCGCTCGTTATAATGCCGGAATGATTATCAAGCGTTTGTGCGTTCAGCACTAAATGACCACCCGATCCAATCCGACCCCAATCGGTATTGTCCAACAGACCAACAATCGTTAGAACCATCTCCCCGTCCCCGGCAGCACTGATGACCCCTCCTTTGTTGCCCAACGCATTTGCATTCATCGTCAAGGCACCATTGCTCGTCGTTGTCCCCTGCTCATTCGTAAAAAGATCCGCTACATTTATCGTGAGAGCCCCCGCACCCGCGTGCATGATGGTCCCGCTCCTATTATCCAGTCGCTCGCCAATTAACGTGAGGCTTTCCGCATTCGTTAAAATCTGCCCGTCCTGATTGATAATCCCTTGATCCGCACTCAGCACCCAATTCTCCGCGCCGGTTTGAATCATCCTCCCTCCCGTGTTGTCTATCTTTCCCGTCGAAAACAATAATCGTCCCCCTTGAATCATCCCGCCCACATTTTGAATCTCCGTGGAGACAATAGAAACGCTTTCACCCATCAATGTCCCGGCGTTGTTCGTCACTTGCCGATTGATCGTCAGCGTTAAATCCCTTCCCGCGGATACCAAACCTTTATCCATATTCGCAACGTCGCTTTGTAACAAAATGTCTTGCCCAGATAAAATCTTTCCGCTGCTTTGTAATTCCCCTTTCGCAATCAGCGTTAAATTCCCAGCAATTGCGATCTCTCCTTTGTCGTTCATTCCTGATGCCATCACAGAGCTGTTCAGAATTGCAGCGGCTTCCACCCGCACATCATTCCCCGACACAATTAAATCGCTGTTATCAAACAGTCCCCCCGTCTTTAGATCGACACGCCCTTCTGCATAGATCACCCCCGCGTTGGAAATCCCATTGTCGCTCTTCATCTCAATCCCGCTCTTTGATTGTATCTGTCCGCCGGTGATTCTCACCTCTCCCGCACTATCTAACGTAATATCCCCAATCAACGACGCCATCATCCCCGCACTATTGACGCCCACCCCTTTCTCTGTCCCAATCATCCGAATTGCGTTGGCATACATGCTCCCCAACTGATACACATCAATCGAAAATTCCGGCGCCTCGCCCTCTCCCGTTTGAGACGTCGCCTGATTCGTCGCACCGGTCGCACCGGTCGAATAATTCACATGATTCGCACCCGTTACAATCTCCAGCCGATTCGCCCAAATCGCCGCGTTAATCTTTAACGCCCTCGTAATCAAATCCAGTTGATCCGCATCGCGCGCATTCAGACCCGCTCCGAAAATTCCAATTTGTCCCGCTCTCACATCAAAACCGACAATCGCTCCATCTGTGCCAAATTGTGCGCGACCCGTCGTCAGCGTGATACGCGGAATATGAATAAACCCACATCCGTCGCAGGTAATCCCGTTCGGATTGGCGACAATCAGATTCGCTGGCCGGCCGGCCACCTCGGTGTATCCCAGAAGATTGGATGGAAGCGCACCGGTCACCTCATTCAGAATGGTGCGGGCGCTCTGATTCCCCAGCATGGGGTTGCCCTGTATCCACCCACCCAGTTGGGTCTGGGTTTGGCCGCCGCTGTTATTTAAGATCAGTCCGGGTTGGCCGACGTTGTAATCAGCAAACCGGTTCCGTGAGACACCGGCTGGAGAGGGCGGCGTGATTTGGACAATGGGGACGCCGTTCCCGCTGACATTCACTATCGGGCGTTGGCCCACGACGGCTTGATCCGGCTGAATGCTCTGTGCAAAAAGTGCTGGGGGTACAATTTGCAGAAAAATCAGAAGAAAGGAAATAAAACGGCGGAACGTCCGCTGCGGGCGAAACGTCCGCTGCGAATAGAAGGGAGTAGGAAGCAATCGCCTTCTGGAAATGCTGTGATTTAACATAGGCCCCTCTGAGGTTGCTACGGGCTCATTCCCTATCCCCATTGAGGTAGAGAACGGTACGCGATGGTGAGTATACTACAACCTTGTTTAAAATTCAGTCAACAGCAACATTGTGTAGTGTGATAGCCAAAACAAAATGTCAGTAAGATAGCTTCTGATTGGAAGGATCCAACAGGAGGGAAAGGATGATGTTACTGACGATGAAAGACGAGAAGAGATTGATTGTTGTTGAAAAGATAATGGATGGGGGAATGGAGATCACTACAGGAGCAAGCGCCTTGGGTTTGTCAGAAAGACAGATGGTTCGGCTGATGGCATCGGCTCGGAGAATATGGCAGATATGGCACTGTGGATTGCAACACCTGTTTCGTTGTTTGCAGGGCTTGTAGATGAGACGATGGGCGGTGTGGTGTCGGGCGCAGACCCCGTCACGCTAACAGCACTATCCTCAAAGTCATCAATCTCAACGACTACATTATCCTGATTTTTGAATTGTTTTGGGTCTAGAAATAAAAGCGTGGATGTCCCTGCGGCCACTCCGCGAAATGCAAGGGTCATAAGCCCCCCAGAACCGGAAATGTTCGTAGGCCGCGACACATTGACCGTTACCTTCCCCAATTGATTTTGGAGAAACGTGGTAAAGGAAGTGGTTGCCGTCCCCTGATTAAAAAAATCGCCCTCCGTCGCGCCAATAAACTGCAAAAACTGCGGATTATACTCAAAATCAAACGATACCGAAGCGGCGTCTTTTAGGCCAAATACTGCAATTTCCTTATTGATGATTTGTCCCACTTCAACCGTTTTGGGATCAGTCGGAGAGAAAAAGACTTAGGTAAAGTGTGTCGGCGCAATTTGGACAGGAATAAAAGCCGGTTCGCCATTTAAGTTGACCGTCGTCGAGCCGGTAAAAATAACCTTACCTGTCGCATTCTTCGCCTGTACGAAAAATAAACGATTGTTCCCATTTGGAACAGAAAGACTAAAAATAGCAGATTGGCCAATCGCATCTATTATGATTATGATTGTGATCGTCTCCATGCCGGGTCCGCTGACCGTCAGCGTAAAGAAAGCAATAAAATCTCTTGCCGGCTTTTGAGACTGGGTGGCCCTACTGGGATTTTGAATCGCTATTGTAATTGGCGTAGCCGGAAAAAACGATTCTTCCTGACATCCGACAGACAGGATCATCATCAGGAAAGCCAGTACAAACTTAAAAACAGAATATCTTTTTCGAATCACTCCAAGATCTATAGAACATCATGAGACGGTCATTCAAGGTGACGCATTGCCTGCATAGGGACATCGCATCTTATTTTTTTGCCTCTACCAATCTTCCACTGACAAATCTATGAATTATACTGGAAACATACGTCTGATAGGGAAATCCATCGCTTGCCGCCTTTTTTTGTAATTCGGTCAGGTCCCTCTCGGAGATTCTTATGTTGAGTCTCTTATCTTTCTTTAAAGTATTTTTTGCATACCCCATCAGTTCGGCCTTTCTTTTTGAAAGGTCTTTGGCTGGAACCCATTCACCTTTTTCAAAACTGTCCAATAATTCTTGCTCTTCTTTAGTTAATCTATCTTTCATTTTTTCCTTCAACATAAATGTCTGTTGCCTTTCTGCTCGGAATAATGGTTTTCAGAAATATTTCTTCTGCATCCTCTACATAGGGAACAAGATATGCGTAATGATTTACTTCGATGACCATTATCCGCTGCTTGAGATACATTTTTTGATTCGGATGAAGATAATCATCCAAAATGTCGCCTCTTTCGATATAGAAAACGATATCCTCAAAACAAATGCCTCTTGATTCTTTGAGTTTCATGCTCTTTTCTGTATTCCAATTGATACGCTTCATCTATTGCCAGGTTAGCACATTGTGTGCATTTTGGCAACAAGTGTCAGTCGCTTGCCTGATGAAGGGGGGTAAGGTGGACCCCATTGTCAACAAACTTCAGCCATTACCCGGCGAGTTGCATTCCACCTTTTTTTGCCGAATCCAGGCAGACTTCACCCCAGCGACTTGCAATTCCCTCTCGCAATTTTTATGCTTACGGACTTCCATATTGATTTCGCTCCTTGTAAACCCCTAGAATAACAGGATGATTCAGGCCATTCATGATTTTGAACAATATCTAAAAATAGAACGGAATCTCTCGCCGCACACCACTCGCAACTACCTGGCCGATCTTTCCCATTTTCATTTTTTTTTGGAAACAACAAAGAGAAAGACCACTCCGAGCGCGATTGATCTCTTAACACTTCGTATTTATTTGGCCGCATTAAAAAAAGAGGGACTTTCCAAAAGCACAATGGCACGAAAACTCTCGACTCTGCGGGCGTTTTTCCAATATCTCATGCGGGAAGGGCAGGTTGCCCAGAATCTCGCACGCTCCATTTCGACTCCAAAACAAGAAAAGCGGCTCGCAAGCGTTCTCACGGTAGATGAAGCACAACGGTTGATTGGAAACACAAAATACCAGGTTCAGCAGCAATTAGCAGAGACGATGACATCCCTTGAAGAAACATCCAAACAGCCTATATTTCTGCCGCGATTGTCCAATAAAGTGGCGCATCACGCACTGCGGGATTGCGCCATTTTGGAAACCTTTTATTCGACTGGGCTTCGCATTGCGGAATTGGTCTGCCTAAAAATAGAGAATGCCGATTTCTCTGCCGGGCTCATTCGTGTTGTTGGAAAGGGAAACAAGGAGCGCGTGGTGCCGATTGGAGCAGCGGCAATAGCCGCAGTGCGGGCTTATCTTTCTCAAATCACTTTATCTTTAGGCACCCTTTTTTGTAATAAGAACGGAGGCCCGATGACGACTCAGACCGTTTATCGCATTGTAAAGCGTTACATGGGACAGATTGATCGGCCGTCTTTTTCTCCTCACACGTTGAGACACTCGTTCGCAACCCATCTTTTGGAGGGGGGGGCTGATCTTCGCGCAGTTCAAGAAATGCTGGGACACGCCAGTCTTTCGACGACGCAGCGATATACCCATTTACAGATTGACCATTTAATGGCCGTTTACGACAAAGCACATCCCAGAGGAAAGCAAATATGACAAATTCAACAACAGTGTCGGTTATCCGCTCAACCACTATTTTATCTGTCCGCCGAAACGGCAAGGTCGTTATGGCCGGAGACGGCCAAGTGACACTTGGGGCAACCGTCATGAAACATAACGCGAAGAAGCTTCGGAGGATTTACAACGACTCGATTCTAACAGGCTTTGCTGGAGCCACTGCCGATGCCTTTACACTGTTTGAAAAATTTGAGGCAAAATTGGGAGAATATCATGGTAATCTGGTGCGGGCAGCCGTAGAGCTTTCTAAAGATTGGCGGACGGATCGGATTTTGCGAAGACTCGAAGC
Organism: Nitrospirota bacterium; assembly: GCA_038067655.1. Classification (GTDB taxonomy): domain Bacteria; phylum Nitrospirota; class Nitrospiria; order SBBL01; family SBBA01; genus JACPZM01. Next base: position 6,140 of record JBBTNS010000023.1, on the reverse strand, counting down.
GCTTTTGGCAGTCGCCGATAAGGATCACTCCCTCATTCTTTCGGGCAATGGAGATGTCATTGAGCCATCCGACGGGATCGTTGCCATTGGCTCCGGAGGCCCGTATGCACAAGCCGCCGCAAGGGCATTGCTTTCGCACACTGAGCTTTCAGCACATGATATTGTCGCGGCGGCAATGGATATTACTTCGGATATTTGTATTTACACCAACAAAGAAATAGTGATAGAAGACTTGTAACCCGCCGACGGGCGGGTGGCGAGAATGCCACTCCCGTTGGTCGCGGAGGGTATGCGAACCGGATAGGTGGAATTGAGTTTCTACGCCAATTTGTAATAATTAAGGAGAACATGGATTCATCTGATTTAATTCCTAGAAGAATTGTTGAAGAGCTTGATAAATATATCATTGGCCAAAAAGAGGCCAAACGCATGGTCGCCATTGCGCTCAGAAGCCGGTGGCGAAGGCAGCGGCTTCCCCCAGACCTAAAAGACGAGGTGATGCCAAAAAACATCATCATGATGGGCCCAACCGGCGTGGGAAAAACAGAAATCTCTCGCCGATTGGCCAAGCTTTCTCATGCCCCATTTATTAAAGTCGAGGCCTCAAAATTCACAGAGGTCGGGTATGTGGGACGCGATGTAGAGTCAATGATCCGAGATTTGGTTGAACTCGGAGTTAATATGGTCAAGACTAAACACGACGAGACCGTTTCTGAAAAGGCCGCCAACTTGGCTGAGGAGCGATTGCTAGATTTACTTCTTCCGCCTCCGATGTTTCAAACGTCCTCCGGCATTTCAAGCGAATCGCGGGAAAACGCCGCTCCCCATTCCGACTCTTACGAACAGACGCGCAAGAAGATGCAGCAGATGTTGCGTGACGGCAAACTGGATGACAAATCGGTTGAGTTAGAAGTTAAGGATAAGAGCATGCCGCCCATTGGGGTGATCTCGAATGTTGGAATGGAGGAGATGGAGTCTAATCTTCGAGAAATGCTGGGAAATATGATGCCGGGGAAGAAGAAAAAGCGGCGCGTCAAAGTACCGGAGGCGTTGGAAATTCTTGTGGATGAGGAGTCGGAACGGCTGATTGATATGGACGAAGTCACAGAGGAAGCGATTGATCTGGTTGAAAATTCCGGCATTGTATTTATTGACGAAATTGATAAAATTGCCAGCCGCGAGAAGCACGGCCCAGATGTCTCGCGCGAGGGGGTCCAGCGCGATTTATTGCCGATTGTTGAGGGATCCACGGTCAGCACCAAATATGGGATGGTGAAGACGGATCATATTTTGTTTATTGCGGCGGGGGCGTTTCATACGGCGAAGCCGTCTGATCTGATTCCGGAACTGCAAGGCCGATTCCCCATTCGCGTGGAGCTTTCCTCTCTGACCAAAGAAGATCTTGTCCGCATTTTGACCGAGCCGAAAAATGCGTTGACGTTGCAATATCATGCTCTATTGGAAACCGAAACGGTAGACCTACAGTTTACAAAAGATGGGATTGAGGAAATTGCAGAAATGGCAGTCCGGGCAAACGAACAGGCCGAAAATATTGGGGCACGGCGGCTTTTCACGATTTTGGAGCGGATATTAGACTCTGTCTCGTTTGACGCGCCAGAGCTTTCTGAGAAAAAGATTGTGATTGATAAGGCATATGTGGAGGAGCGGCTTCGCGATATTATTAAAGATCAAGACTTAAGCCGGTACATTTTATAACCGTCCAAGCGGGCGGGGGCAGATTGACCACTCCCGTTGGTCGCGGTAGGCTGATAATAGGGTTACACAAATTTTAATCTCTGAACTTAGATCGTTAGAAACCTAATGGATAATCTGAATTTACGCGCAAAAATACTAGTCGAGGCATTGCCTTATATCCGGGCCTTTTTTGGGAAAACGATTGTTATTAAGTACGGCGGTTCTGCAATGACCGATTTATCGTTAAAGGGCGGCTTTGCGGAAGATGTGGTGCTCATGAAATATGTCGGTATCAATCCGGTGATTGTGCATGGCGGTGGGCCGCAGATTTCTGGAATGATGAAACGATTGGGAAAAGAGGTGAAATTTATCGAAGGGATTCGTGTCACGGATTCCGAAACGATGGAGATCGTTGAGATGGTCTTAGGCGGGGCACTGAATAAAGAAATTGTGAATCTGATCAATCAGCATGGCGGCCGAGGCGTGGGCCTTTCCGGAAAAGACGGCGGACTCATTCGCGCAAAAGCCCTTGCCCCCCGAGGAAAAAAACAGGCAAAGGATCATGCGATCATGAGTCATGTCGGCGATGTCTCGGAAATTGACCCTCAGATTCTGAAGCGATTGGAAGGGGGAGAAGGGGTGCGATTTATCCCGGTGATCTCTCCAGTGGGGGCCGATGAAAAAGGAAAAAGCTATAATATTAATGCCGATCTGGTCGCGGCGAACATCGCCGTTTCACTCTCTGCCGAAAAACTTTTGATTTTAACCGACGTACCTGGTATTTTGAACGGCAACAAAAAATTGGTTCCGACTCTTTCTAAAAAAGAGGTCTTTCGGATGGTGAAGAAGGGGGAGATTACAGGCGGAATGCTGCCAAAAATAGAAGCGGCGTTGCTTGCAGTTAATGGCGGTGTTAGGAAGTCCCACATTATTGACGGTCGAGTCCCCCACGCACTACTACTGGAAGTACTGACCGATCAGGGTGTGGGAACAGAGATTATTGCATAGGCGGCAGCGCCGCCGGGCAGAATGAGTCGCCACGTTGTGGCGCCTGAAAAATAGATGGACATGCCGTTATCGCAGTAAATCGTAGGTGCGGGCGCGTGGTGGAAACGGTAGACACAGCAGTCTCAAAAACTGCCGAGGGAAGCCTCATGCCAGTTCGATTCTGGCCGCGCCCACTCTAATATAAAGATCTATACAAAAAATGCCGACTATTGAAGTGAATCGCACCGACTTGGAATCGCTCTTAGGAGAGCCACTTGATGAGTCGCGCCTCCTTTCGCTTTTGCCTCTTGTAAAAGGCGAGATTAAAGAGTGGGACGAGCGCGATCTGAAGATCGAGTTAAACGACAGCAACCGCCCTGATCTTTGGTCTCCGGAAGGAATCGCCCGGCAAATTCGGATTCATCGTAGTGGTGGGGCTGCCAGACAGATTCGGATTCACAGCAAAGGTCGTTTGCAAACTGCCCCTTACCCATTCTTTACACAAGAAGCAGCGCAGAAGATCACCGTTTCAAAATCGGTGAGTGCCATTCGGCCTTATCTTGGCGGGTTTCTTGTGCGTGGCTTGACGATTTCTGAGCAAGTGCTTACCCAGTTGATTCAATCGCAAGAGAAACTGGCCGATATTTTTGGGCAGAAGCGAAAAACCGTTTCAATTGGACTCTACCCACTTCATAAAATTACGTTCCCCGTTCGATACGATACGGCCGATCCTGAGACAACCGCGTTTATCCCATTGGGCACAGATCGAAAAATGTCTCTTTCCGAAATTCTGAAAGAGCATCCAAAAGGAATCGCCTTTGCTGGAATACTAAAAGGACACGTCAATTATCCAATTTTGATTGACGCAAACGACCAGATTCTTTCTTTTCCGCCGATTATTAACAGCCGAGGGACGGGCGAGGTAAAGGTTTCCGATACAGATTTACTCGTTGAGGTCACGGGAACTAATCTTCGAATGGTCATGCTCGCCGTGAATATTTTTGCCTGTAATCTTTTTGATCGCGGGGGCATCATTGAACCGCTCATCATTGAATTTCCTGAAGAGACTAATTTTGGAACGACTGTAAAAATGCCCTATGCGGAGGGGATAAAACCCTTCTCTAAAACGGTTCAAGTTGCGTTAATCCAGTTTGAAAAAGGGTTGGGAGAGGCGATCTCATTGGACACAGCACAGCGGTTTTTGGTCTCTTATGGATACAATGTTTCTACAGAAGAAAGAAGCCTAACGGTTCAACTCCCCCCGTACCGGGATGATCTGATGCATCCGGTAGATGTTGTTGAAGATTTTGCGATTAGCCGAGGGTATGAGACCTTTGTTCCGACCCTCCCGTCGCAGGCAACAATCGGGTCGCAATCCGCATCTTCAAGGCAGTCGGCTCGATTGGTCTCAGCCATGATTGGCTTTGGATTTGAAGAGGTGATTTCCAATTTACTCTCTTCTCATGAAGAACAATCCGATTGGATGGGAAAGCCGAATCATGTCAATCGTCCAGAGGGCAGGATTGTCGCTATTGAGAACCCAATGACGGAACGCTACGCGGTGCCTCGTTCTTGGATTCTCCCGTCACTACTTCGTGTCGAAGGGAAAAGTTCAAAGGCCTATTATCCGCATCGTCTTTTTGAAGTGGGGGAGGTGGTGCGGCTGAATCCATCCGGCAAAGGATGCGAGACGGCCTTACATTTAGCTGGGGTTATTGCCTATGCGGAGGCTAAATTTTCAGATTTGCATGCCGTCGTCTTTACTCTTTTTCATACGCTTGGGTTCGCAGTCAAAATGCAGTCCTTTGATCATCCAACCTTCATTGAAGGACGAGCCGGTGCCCTTTTTATAGACAAAGGGGGAGTCGCCATTGAAATCGGGATGATTGGCGAAGTCCATCCAGAAGTTTTAACGCGCTGGGAAATCGGCGTCCCGACGGTTGCCTTCGAGATCGAAGTGGGGGCCCTTGGTCATTAGAAATGCATTTTAGTAATGAACAGGGTTGTTTTGGCTAAGGCGCCGACAACCTTGCTGTGGTCATTGCCAAACTTATTCCGCAGCATGATTACAACTCGGTTAACGGATGATGCCCTGTTCGGCCAGTTTTAATCGGAGGTGTTCAATACGACGGCGATTGACGCCCATGTCGCTATACCCGAGACGCGAGGCGGAACGAACGGAAATGACCGAATCGGTCATCAAATGCAATTCCAAGTCATCCACAAATCCAAAGAGGGCGCTTCGGCATTCGGCGTGAAGATAATTGTCCGTCTCCGTGATGATTTGTGTCCGCGCAAGCGATGACACGGCCAATCGCGCGAGCCTCCACGCCTCTTCGCTTGGAACGACCAGCTCAAACGGCAAAATGGCATGTTTGGGATCGGTTGCTTCACTGGACACGCAATTGGGCGAATCGGGACAACGGGCCAGGTGGGAATGGACAAGGCCTAATGTGGTGGGTCGGGTTCCTGTACAAGAAAAAAGGCTCATGGTGCAAACGGCCAATAGAAAAAACCGAACCTGTCTGGCGTGAAAACGTTCCGCATTACTCTTTTCCATCATCTTGTTCATCGTGTAAAAACAATGGTAATTAGTTTGAAACGTAACTAAAATAGTGTTTTATAAACAGTTTGAATAAGTTTTCCTGCCGATGGTTAAAACGAAATTCTACTTCTTTAAGATACATTGGAAAATGATTAAAACTACAAACCATATAAGCCCATCTGGTACTTCTTTTAGAATCTTGATCATCTCGTCGTAGCTCTCTGGAGCTTTTGTTGGCATATCGATTATTTCCTGTGTGGCAACAAGCTAATAGACTTCATCATGCGTTCCCACTTCTATCAGGAAAATATCATCTTCCGGTTGGGTTTCACTTTTTACGAAGTCGAACACAATTCGCAAGTAAGGTTTTGCCCCAAATAAGCGTTCTCACCTTTCGATCTCGCTCATCAAATCTTCAACCGTCCCCTTTTTTATATCTCCACGAGCATATTCCGCCTTGGCTTCCTGGATGTTTCTTGAAAGGAATTCACGTCTCTGTTCGGTTAATCGCCGGTGGATAATATCAATAATATCTTCTTGTTGATCTTCGGGCAAGGACTCAATGACCTCTAACGCTTCCTGGAATGTGACTGTAGGTAAATTGGGCATCTCATTTCTCCTTTCACTACCTCAAGAGTTTTATAAAGGCTTCTACCGTTAATCCTGCCTGCTCAATGATGCTATTCACTGTTCCTTTCTTGAGGGAGGTTTACTATTTTTAGTTGAAACTGTATGGAGTGGCCCCGCCTGTGGAATAATCCACGGGTTTACTTTTAACGCCTAAAAGAAAGGAGCCACCCCGATGAGGAAGGATACAAGAATTAGGAAGGAAGTTACAAGAGGATTTAGTAGCATTTCAGAGTCAATCCATTTTCTAGTTGAAATTTGCATATGACCTACGCTGCGTCTGCTT
>JBBTNS010000022.1:0-16921 GCA_038067655.1 Nitrospirota bacterium | reverse complement strand
TTTGGGATGCTGTCTCATTAATGTTCGGAACGCTTGTCAACAGCGTGACCAGCGGCCTAGCATCATTATCCACGATATTAACCGTCGTCGGCACGATGGCAGAGGCATTGGCATCGGTGGCTTGCGTGGTCGTCACAATCACCGACTCCGTCTCCGCCTCATCCAGCGTATCATCAATCGCTGTCAATGCGACTGTCTCAGAGGTTGCGCCTGCTGGAATCGTCACCGTTCCCACCAGCGTGTAATCTCTGGTCGCCCCTTCAATGGCCATACTCCCGACTTTTGAAATCGTGATGACAACCGGAAAACCAGAAGGGATGCCAATGCTATAGACGAGGTTTGCCACACCACTTGCCTCATTAATACTGCTGTTAGCGCCTACCCCGTTGACCGTTAGCGTAAGCGTCGGCACTGGATCATCATCAACAATTTCTATTGAAACAGATTCAGGATTGCCCCGTGTCGCACTCGCAGAGATCGTGTCGATCATCAGCGTCGCAGTCTCATTTCTTTCGTATAATGTATCCGATACCGCAGTAAACGTGACGGAAGCCGAAATCTCTCCCGCAGGGATGTCAATCGCCGTATTGCTGAGCGTGTAATCCGCCGTGCTGGTCGCGGCCGTGCCGCTCTTCTTTAATGTCACCGCGACATTCAATCCCGACTTCTCAGAGAGCGTGGCAGTAATGCTCGTCGTCGATGCGTTCTCATTCACACTGGGGAGACCCGAAGAAAGTCTCACGCTTGGGATCGGATCGTTATCCAGAATCATCACAGTCCGCCGTGCTTCACCCGACTCCATCGCATTCAAGACTGAAGCAATATCAATAATAATCGACTCATTCCCTTCATTCAGCGAGTCGTCCTTCGACTCTAATGTGATTGAAGCCGTTTTAAGCCCTGCTAGAATCGTGATCGTCGTGGTGGCGATATAATCAGCCGGCTGTGTCGGCGTACCCGTCATCTCTAACGTTACGATGACATCCTGTGCAGAAGAAATATTCAGCTGCGCCGTTACGCTCGTTGACGAACCCAAATTCTCAGTAATGGTATTGGTTCCGACCAACAACGTCACCGTCGGCGCATCGTTCGTATCCAAGATCGTTACGTCTTCGTCCTGTGTATTGTTAAATATGGTTCCATCTACCACATTGGCCAGCGTAATCTTCACATTCTCAGGCGCTTCATCAATCGCATCGGTTTTCGCGGTCAACACCGTTGTCGTAGAAGAAGTCCCTGCTGGAATCGTGATCGTGTCAGCTAATGTGTAATCGTCAACATCCGTCGCGATACTGCCCGTTTTCAGGAGCGTCATTTGAACCGGAAGCCCCGACGGCCTATTTAAGGTCACGATGACATTGGTGGCGGTCAGACTGGAGGTATTACCCGCACTCTCACTAATCGTCGAAGTCGCAACCGATAGAGAAACCGACGGTTTATCATCATCATTCGGTATTTTAACCGTAACCTGATTTTCGGTCATACTCTTCAGACCATTCGTCGTGGTGTTCAGGCTAATAATGATGTCTTCTTCTCTCTCAAAGAGTGTATCAAGAATGGTAGACAACTGAACCGTTGACGATCCAGTTTGCGCCGGAATCGTCACCTCGTTGTCCATCCGATAATCGGTCCCATCAATCGCAACACCCAGCTTTGTAAAGGTCACCTTGGTCGGCAAATTAGAAAGCGCATCCAACGACACATTCACATTCGTTGAAGTGATTCCCGTATCCTCGCTCAAAGTACTGGTGGCCACCGTGATGCTCACGGTCGGAGCGACATCATCATTGAGGATCGTCACCTTCTGTTGCTGCCCACCGGTCGTCGTCGCATTCGTTCCCACACTGGTAATATCAATCAGAACCGTCTCATCCTCCTCAAAGAATGGATCACCCTTAGGCGTTAAGACAATAAACGTGCTCGTTGCACCCGCTGGAATCGTCATTGAGCCAGCCAACGCAAAGTCTGTTACTGCCACCGCCGCAGAACTGGCTGTTCCTAATGTCACAACCACATCGCGACCGGAAAGGGTATTTAACGTAGCCGTCACAGTGGTCGTGGCCGAGTCTTCCAAAATATTGGCATTGCCAACCAATAAAGTCACCGTCGGAACCACATCATCATCTGTAATGGTCACCGTCTGTGTCTGTGTCGCGGTCGTCGTTCCGTTCGTAATAGAACTAAACCCAATGATCACAGTCTCATTCTCCTCATTAAGCGTGTCGGGGACGGAAGACAACATCACCACATTCGTCGTGGTCCCAGCGACAATTGTGACCGTTGTATCCAGCGTGTAATCTTTTGCCGCACCTTCCGTCGCGTTACCGCCCTTCGACAATATCACCGTGACATCCCGTCCTGAGACTGGAGCAATCGTCAACGTCACCGATGTCGCCGCATTCTCACTCATCGTATTGCTTCCAACCGCAAGCGTCACGACCGGGAGCGCATCATTATCTTTAATCGCCACAGTCTGCGGCACAGATGCGTTTGTTCCATGTTCGTTGACAGACAAGATACTCATCGTCACCGTCTCATCCACCTCATCCAAAAGATCGTGCTCTGAAGAGAGCGTCACTGAAGCAAAAGAAATCCCAGCTGGAATGGTAAGGGACGTCTCACTGAGCTTGTAATCGGTGCCATCGATTGCCGCAGGCGTAGACGTACTGGTCTTTCCAAACGTAACAATCACATCCAAACCAGATGGCGTGCTTAACGTCGCGATCACGGCTGTTGATGAGGTCGCGGCGGCCGTGTCTTCCGAAATACTCTGCTGTCCCGTTGTCAACGAAACGGTCGGCTTCGGATCTTCACTCTGCATAATCACGGTAACGGCCTGATTACCCAACTCTGTACCCCTTAAGACCGACTCAATCTCAATTACAGCCCGCTCCTCTAACTCATAGAGCGTATCATTGACCGTCGTCAACACCACAGTCGCCGTCTTACTTCCGGCCGGGATCGTAATGCTATTTTGTACGTTATAGTCCTTAATGTCGACCGCTAATCCGAGCTTTTTCAAGAAAACCACAATATCCAATTCAGCCACCGCACTCGACGTCGCCGTAATCTCTGTCGTGGTCGCACCCGTCTCGCCGACGGTGCTGATGATTGTGCTGTTCACCGACAACTGTACCGTGGGCGTACCCTCATTATCAGTAATCGTGACCGTTTGCTGCTGCGTTCCCTGCTCTTCACCATCCGTCACAGAGTTAATATCAATAATCACCGACTCTACAATCTCGGCCGTTGTATCATCCAAGGCCGTGAGTGTTGTTGTTGCAGCAAGGGCCTCTGTCGGGATCACAATCGTGCTGGTGGCCAGTGTATAATCAGAACCATTCGTTGCCATTCCACTCGTCACCAAGAATACCGTTACCGGACGCCCGGACGCTGTATTTAACTTCGCCGTGACGGATGCGATACCCGTCTGGGCTACTGTTTCATTAATGTTTGGAACGTTTGTAACCAGCGTGACCTTGGGAAGCGCATCATCATTAATGATCTTCCCGGTAACCAACTGCGCCGTGCTGCTGGCATTCGCATTTTCAATGCTGTTCACTGAAATATCAATCGTCTCATCTGTTTCATTCAGCGTGTCGGCAATCGCAGACAAAGTCGCCGCCGCAGAGGCTGCCAACTCTGGAATGACAATCGTCGTTGTGGCTAAGGTATAGTCCTTCGCGTTAATTGCTATCCCGCCTTTGGTCAGATTCACCTTCACAATCCGTCCGGAAGGTGCGCTGAGTCTCGCCGTGATGACTGTTGTTGTCGCTCCGGAATCTTCCTGAAGCGTTCCGCTTGTGCTTGTCCCCGTGCCGAATGCCAGCGTCACCGTTGGAATCTCATCATTATCCACGATCAGAACGGTCACGAACTGTCGTGTCCCCTCTTCTTCCCCATCAACCAGCGTATCAATATCAATCGTCACTTCTTCCCCGCGAACCACAAGGTCGCTTTCATTTAAGAGGTCGAGTTTCGCGGCGAGCGTAATCGAAGCCGCGTCACTGTCTGCTGGAATCAGGATGAAATCATTCAACGTATAGTCAATGTTATTTTTTGCAACATTGCTCTTCGCAAGATTGACCTTTACATCAAGCCCCGATTTGGCACTGAGCGTGGCTGTTATCTGAATGGTGCCGGCCGTATCGGTCGTCTCTGTCATTTCCGCTGGAGCGATCACACTGAGGCGTACGGTCGGTATCGGTTCGTCATCTGCGATCGTCACTTTCACTTCCGTGGGACCTTCAGTGGTTGTGGTTGCATTCGGGCCTGTCCCTGTAATCTTAACAATGACCTCCTCATCCTGAATGTTATCCTTCTTCTCATAAATGAAATCATCCTTGGATGTGAGCGCCACAGTCGCCCTGTCTTGTCCAGCCAGAATCGTTACGTTTCCGTTCAGCGTATAATCAGTGTTGTCCAATGCGTTCCCCGATTTGGTAAAGGTGACCGGGATATTAAAGCTTGAGACCGCGCTCAATTTCGCAGTCAGAATCACCTGGCCGCTCTTCTCCGCAATACTCACGCCACTGGTGGTTAAGGTCACCGTTGGGATTGGATCATCATTGTTGATGGTCACGACCTTTTCCTGTGCCCCGCTCTTAATATCGACGTTAGTGGTCACGCTCCCAATCTGGATCACAATGGTTTCAGGCGGCTCATTCAACGAATCCTCCCTCGAAAAGAGGGTGACACTGCCTGAAATCACGCCTCTTGGAATCAGGATGGTCGTCGTACTCATCGTGTAATCGAGTAAATCGACGGCGGTGCTGATTCCCGCCTTGACGAGATTGATCGTAATCTCTTGTCCGGAAACCACATTCAACTCGGCTGTTACGGTGGTTGAGGTCGTTCCATTTAGCTCATCTAATGTATTGCTGCCGACCAATAACGTGACATTCGGCTTGGCATCGTTATCGTTAATGATCACGATTTGACGAGTCGTCGTCCCCAGCCCAATCGGTCCAGAAGGACTGATGGTATTGATGTCAATAACCACCTCTTCGTTAATTTCATTTAACGAATCAGGCAGTGCAGAAAGGACTGCCTTCGCCGATTTTGCGCCAGTCGGAATCACAATGCTGCTCGTGGCGGTATAATCTTTGGGATCGGTCAACTCAAACGCCGTGCCGGTCTTGGTTAAGGTCACCGTCACTGGCCGCCCTGCAACCTCACTTAATGTCACAATAATATCGGTTTCAGTCACGCCGGAATCTTCGTTAATTGCCCCATTTGACACACTGAGGTCCACCTTCGGGAAGTCATCATCATCCTCGATGGTAACCACTTGTCGTTGACCACCGGTCGAGGTGCCAAACTCGATGCCAAACTCGACGGCATCAATATCAATAATGACTTGTTCATTAAACTCATCTAATAGATCCTTCTCGGCAAATAACGTCGTCGTTGCTGCTTTTTCACCAATCGGAATGATAATCTCACCCGCCAACGTATAATCAATTGGGGTGGCGGGTGTACGGGTAGCGTCACCTAACATCGCCAGGGTGACCTTGACTGCTTTTCCAGAGACGGCACTCAATGTTGCGGTCACGGTTGTTGTGGTTGCTCCGGTATCCTCTTTAATGAAGCCGTTACCGCCAATCAAGAGGGTCACCGAAGGCTCTGCATCATTGTCGATAATCGGCACCGTCACAACCTGCTGAATCGGATCACCTATACCGTCTACAAGATCACTAATACGAATGGTTACTTCTTCGTTCAGCTCATTGAGAACATCGTGTTCTGCCGTCAATATCACCACACTTGAAGTCGCTCCCGCTGGAATCGTAATGTTCTTCGTGCTTAAGCGATAATCATCACCATCAGCCGCATTTCCACTGGTCACGAGTGTCATGGAGACAGGGTGACCGCTTGCAAAATCAAGGCTTACAATAATCTCGGTACTCGTCGTCCCGGTTGTCGGCTCATTGATTGTTAGCGCAGACGGATTCACGGAAAGTGTAACGGTCGGTTTTGGATCTTCGCTCTGAATTGTAATGGTCTTTTCTATATCGGCCGTTGTGGTCCCCTTCGTCGCATTCGTCACCGAATCAATGGTTACTTTGACGGTCTCAGCTAATTCGAATGCAGTATCATTGAGTGCTGCGAGCGTCACCGGGAACTCTCTATTGTTTGGAGGAACGGTCACTGAAAGCGGGAACGTATAATCGGACGATGTCGCATTTCCACCCAGGGTGAAGTCCACCGTAACACTCTGTGACGAAATGTTGCTGAGTAAAACCTTAACCACCGCAGTGCTGCTGGCAAATGGCGACTCCCTAATCGTGGAAGGATCAACAGAGATCGTCACAAACGTGGTATCATCATCTATAATTTTCACCGTTTTTTGCTGACCGGAAGTTCCATTTAACTCCCCGGCATTCACAACGGTGTCAATGTCAATGATGACGGACTCATTCAACTCATCAAGCTGACTGGTCGTATTATCACCAATCGCAGCAAGCGTCACGACAACCGATTTCGTCATCGAAGGAATCGTAATCGTTCTTTCTAATGTAGAAGTAGCCGCTAATGTAAAGTCAGCCGCATCGGTCTCCCCCGTGGTCTTTAACACCACGTCCACTACTTTCTGAGTCCGCTCGCTGAGCGTGAGGGTCACCGAGGTCGAAGTAGTTCCGATGTCTTCATCAATCTCACCGGCTCCGACAGTCAGCTCCACGGTGGGTTCATCATCATCATCCATAATGGTTGTTGTCGTGCTGCTCTTTGACGGATCAATATTCGCAGTTCCATCTACCACGTCTTTGATCGTCAGATTAATGACCTCATTCTCCTCATCAAAGACATCGCCATTGACTTGCAATACAATCGCGGTTTGAAGCGTCCCAGCAACAACAGTGATCTGGTCTTGGAACGTATAATCCACAGTATCTGTTGCAGTACTGCCATCTTTCTTTAGATTAACCACGACATCCAGACCCGACGGGTTCGTTAACTTCGCTTTAACAACGGTCGAAGTACCGCCAGAATTCTCTCCTAGAACAATACTGACAACCTCAAGACTCACGACGGATCTATCATCATTGTCTCGAATCGTAACCTTTTGCTGCTGTGGTGGGGTCGAAGTCCCATTCTCCACCTTCTCGATATCAATCAGAACGGTCTCATCTCCCTCAAATAACGCATCGAATTTAGACTCAAGGACCACATCCGCAGAGCCAGCACCCGCTGGAACAGTGATTGTCGTAGGAAGCGTGTAATCAACAGACTGCAAGGCTGTCCCGAGGATCTTTAACGTCACAATGGTATTAATACCAGAAATATTACTGAGTTTCGCCGTCACCGCCGTGCTGGTACCAATCGGATCTTCATTGATAAACTCAAGACCTCTTGAAAGGGTCACGGTCGGGATTGGGTCGTTGTCTTTAATCAGAATGGTCCTCTTCTGACCCGCTGTCGTCGTGGCATTCACAACGGTTGCGATATCAATAATAATGAACTCAGATTCCGTCTCAAAAAGTGTGTCTGGAACCGAAGTGATAATGATGGTTGCTGTCTCGCTCCCGGCTGGAATGGTGATCGTCGAGGTTGCGGATGACGTATAGTCCAGACCTGCACCCAGCTTCGCCGTTCCACCAAACGCCAGTTCCACTTTCACATCTTGATTGGAACGAGCACTCAACTTCAAACGAGCAAACGTGGTGGTGGTTCCGCTATCTTCATCAAGCTCGAAGTGATCAACACTCAGATCAACCGTCGGCACGCCATCGTTATCCAGGATGATTACTGTCTGTTGCTGCTGGGTTGATGATGCATTTGCATTTTGTACCAATGGATTCATTGTCCCAATCTCAATGACAATCGGTTCAGACGCTTCGCTAAAGACATCATTCACAATGGTCAACACAACCGAACCAGAAGGATTGCCGGCAGAAATGATTATCGGGTTAGGAAAGATATAATCCTCTGTATCTTTTGCATCACCAGCCCTTAAAAGCGGAACGGTTGTCTCCAATCCGGAAGGCGCACTCAATCGAGCCGTCACCGTTGTTGTTCCAGCACTTTCCAAAATCGTGGAAGTCCCCACCTCTAATGTCACGGTTGGCACAGCATCATCATCGGAAATCGTGACTGTTGTTGAGGACCCACTCTTAATCGCCTTTCCACCATCAATGGTCGTAATCTCAAGAATAATGGTCTCGTCCCGTTCATAGAAATCATCCGGCGTAACAGTCAGCGAGATCGCGACTTCCTTCTGTGTGGTCGGAATCACAATAAAGCCAGCCAGACTGTAATCCACCGCATTCGCCACACCCCCCTTAGAGAAGTTCACCTTCACCTCTTGCCCGGACGGCGCACTCAATGTCGCCTTCACCATCGTGACTCCGCCTGTCTCAGACAAGGTACTGATCACTGGCGCAAGCGTTACCGTTGGGATCGGGTCATTATCCGTAATCGTCGCACGAATAATCCCCTGCGGTGGATCAAGCTGAACGGTATTCAAAAGCGACTGAATCACAAAATCAATCGTCTCATTGAGTTCATTCAAGAGATCTCCCTGCGCAGAAATTGTCACAGAGCGACTCTTGATGCCTGCCGGAACATCAATAACAAGACCGGTTAGCGTGTAGTCCACATTTTCCATCGCATTGCCGCTCTTCCCCAACGTCACCTTCACAGGCAAGCCCGAGACGGCGCTTAATGTCGCGGTCAGCTCGGTGGTGATGGTCCCCGATGCGACTTCCTCATGAATCGCTGGGCTGACCAACGAGAGGGTGATGGTTGGTGTTGCATCATTATCAACAATTTCAATCTCCTGTTTTTGTCCAGTGTCTCCCCCTAACTCCTTCGCGCGATTATCCGCAATGCTCTCAATTTCAATAATCGCCTTCTCATTGGGAAGGGTGTCGGCATCTTCGTCAATATCATCTGGTTCAATCGTAAAGACAGCCGTTGTAGAAGTAGCACCCGCAAAAATGGTTAGGGTTGTTGTTCCAGTGACACCCAACCGATAATCCGTTGCGTCAATGGCCGTACCACTCTTTTTCAGCGTGATCACCACGTCATGACCGGCCACTTCACTTAACTTAACCGTCACGGTTGTCGTCGTACCGCCAATCTCAGAAAGGGTCGTTGTTCCGACTAACAGCTCTATGAAGGGGATCACCTCATCATCAACAATCGTCACGGTTGTAGAGGAACCGCTCTTAGTGGCATTCCCATTATTCACAGACAAAATATCCAGAACCACTGTTTCGGGTTGCTCTGCAAGGGGATCATCCAAAATTTCTAACGTTGTGGTTGCCGAAGTCACCTCTTTTAGCATCGTTAACGTGGTCGTTCCTAGTTTATAATCCACACCATCTGTTGCCGTGCTACCAATCTGGGTCAAATTGACGGTTACAATATTACCGGAAGGCACATTCAAGGCCACGGTCACGGTTGTCGTTCCGTCCCGCTCTCCCATTGGATTCTTGAGAACCGACAACGTAACGGTTGGGGTTGGATCGTTGTCCGTAATGGAAACCTCTTTTTGTTGAGTTCCAGGATTGGCAATCGCCTCTCCTCCATGCGTCACGGTCCCAATTGTGATCGTTACAACCTCATTCTCTTCATCCAATAAATCCCCGACGGCTGTCAACGTAACCACCTCAGTCGAGGTTCCAGCCGGGATTTCAATCTTAGACGGAAGCGTATAATCTCTCGTCGCCCCTTCCGTCGCGTTTCCGGTCTTCATCAATTGAACGCTGGTCAGTAATCCAGACGGTGCGCTTAACCTTGCCGTCACGGTCGTCTCTGTTCCAGTGGTGCCATCCTCGTTAATGACATCGGGACCCGTCAGAAGGGTCACGGTCGGCACGGCATCATTATCCACAATCGTGACCGTCTTGACCTGTGCTGGCGACTCAATCACATCGGTCACTTGGTCAATCTCAATTGTGATAATCTCATCCCGTTCATAAAGCGCATCACCCATGACGGTTAATGTGACAGAGCGCGATTTCACCCCGGCAGGAATGACGATTGTCGTTGTGCTGATCTCGTAATCGGTTCCATTCATGGGTGTTCCACTGACTACCAATGTCACCTTGACCTCTCGGCCGGCGATGGTGCTTAACGTAACGGTTACCAATGTCGAGGTCCCATTCGTTTCATCCAATCTGTCTGCATCCACGGATAAGAAGACAGAGGGTGTCTCTGTGTCATCCACAATGGTCACTGTCTGCTCTAACCCACTGGTTGCTGTCGTCGCAATCGCATTCACAAGAGTGCCCATATTGATGGTCACGATCTCGTTGGTCTCATCTAGCGTATCAACCTCCGTAGACAATGTAACCGACGCCTCTTTTTTGCCAATCGGGATAATAATCTTGACCGGCAGGAGATAATCCGTTCCCTTAATGGCAGACCCTCCCGTCAACAACGGAACCTCCACTTCCAAACCAGAAACTGCGCTCAGCGTGGCCGTCACCGTTGTCGTCACTGAAGAGGAAGCAATGCTCTCCGGAATACTATTGCTGGACACCGACAACGCGACGGTTGGGGTTGGCTCATCATCCAAAATATCTACCATTTTTTGCTGTGCTCCCAACTCGTCCGCATGAGTCACTGCCGAAATCTCTACAATCACTTGCTCTCTATCCAGCTCATCAATCAGATCACCCAGCGCAGACAAGGTTGTCGTTGCCGAGAGGGTCATCGCCGGAATCTCAATTGTGGCAGGCAGCCTGTAATCTACTTCATCTTTTGCATCGCCTGCTCTTCCGAGTGTCACCGTCACAATACGGCTTGAAAGTCCGCTCAATGTAGCAGACAATGTGGCACTTTCGTTTGGCGCACTCTCGTTGATTGCAAGCAGACTTGGATCTTCCAACTTCACTGTTGGGGTTGCGTTCTTATCGTTTAACGTCACTTTGACCTGCTGCCCAGTCGTCGAAGCGTTCTGTTCTTCAGCACCCACGACAGACTGAATATCAATAACCACTTCTTCGTTAATTTCATCAATGGCATCGGGAGAGGCCGTGAGCACGGCAGAAGCCTCACGCAACCCTCTTGGAATGATGATGGTGCTTGTTGCGGCATAGTCGGTTCCTTCCAACGCGCTGCCACCCTTTACAAGATTCACTGTTACTTCGCGGCCCGCGATCACATTTAATTTGACGGTAATCGTCGTCGTTCCACCCGTCTCATCAATCGCCACTGGACTGACTATTAATTCAACCGCTGGTGTCGGCTCATCATCATTGATGGTGACCGTCTGGGTCTGTGTCGCGGTCGTTGTCCCATGGGTGATACCGGAAACCTTGACCACAACGGTCTCAGGTTCCTCAAATAAGTCGTCGTTCTTGGTGGAGAGTGTCACTGCATTTGCAGTCGTCCCTGCGAAAATTGTAATCGTGTTTGCGCTAAAAGTGTAATCAGCATTATCAGTCGCCGTACTGGATGCCGTTTTTTCTAAGAAGACCGTAACGTCCCGACCGGAAGGTGTGTTCAAACTTGCTGTCACCGCCGTACTGGTTGGACTCGTCGATTCATTGATGATAAAGGTCCCGACAGTCAGTGTCACCACAGGAATGGAATCATCATTGATAATGGTGACCTCTTTCTTATGGCTGCTGGTGGCTGTCGCCTTCACACCATTTGTCACATCGGCATCAATCTCAATAATAACAATCTCATGATCTTCATCTAATGTATCGGGTGCTGCAGACAACGTCACAAAAGCGGATGAAGTCCCAGCCGGAACAACAATGGAGGCAAGCAGGACATAGTCCTCTGGCGCTATTGCCATCCCGGATTTAATCAACTTCACGGTCGTTGGAAGATTTGAGACTGCACTCAGTGTTGCAGTCACACTGCTGGTTCCGCCTGTCTCACTAATGTCTGAAGGCGCAACAGACAACGAAACAATCGGCTGCGGATCATCATTGACAATAAGAACGGTTTGAATCGTCCCGCCCTTCTGACCATCAATCACCGGAGTGCCAATTTCAATGGAGACGTTCTCATTAAACTCATATCGGTCATCATTCTTTGAAGAAAGTGTTACTGTCGTGGAAGTGGCTCCCGCCGAGATAACAAGGCTGTTGTCTAATGTATAGTCGGTGCCGTCAATCGCCAGATCCCCCTTGTCCAAAGGCACTGTGACATCCAATCCAGAAATAGCACTCAGTGACGCCGTCAGCGTGGTCGTTCCGGTTAACTCACCGATACTGCCACCATTGCCAACACCCACCGACAGCGACACGGTAGGAATCGCATCATCATTAAGAATATCGACCTTCAACTTCTGACTCCCCGGCAGACCCGCTTCTTTACCACCGACAATATTATCAATCGTGATGTTCACATCTTCGACTCTCTCAAAAAGCGTATCACTCTTTGAAGCAAGCACGACAGAACCGACAGTCGCACCTTTTAGAACCGTTATGACCAATGGCAACGTGTAATCTGTCCCTCTAATCGCAACCCCCTCAGCCTTCAGGTTAATGACCACATCCGCGACAGAAACAAGGTCAAGCGTTGCGGTCACGGTCGTTGTTGTCGCACCCTCGTCTTCTCCAATCGAAGCACTGATCGCATTGGCACTGCCCACCGACAAGGTCACGACGACAAAGTCATCGTTAATAATCGTAACGCTCTTCACCTGACCATTCGGGCCGAATTTCTCCGTCGTGGCTGGACCATACTCGATGGCATCAATACTCAGCGTCACCTTTTCATCCGGTTCCTGCGTCTGATCGTCAATGGAGGTCAGGCTGACCGTAACAAACTTCGTCAACGCAGGAATCACAATGGTTGTCGTAGCAAGCCGGTAATCAACCGTATCCGCCGCATCGCTAGATTTCACTAACTTCACGGTTACATCGCGGCCCGCAACAGCACTCAGCGTAAGGGTGACGGTTGTTGTCCCGTCTTTTTCTGCAAGGGTCTCGCTACCCACTGTCAGTTCAACCGTTGGAAGCGCATCTTCATCCACAATGGTCACAACCTTTTGCTGCGCCCCTGCACCGCCGTCTTCTGTTCCGTTAATGGTGCTGGTCCCAATGTTAATGGTCAGTGTTTCATTGAACTCATTGAAGAGGTCATGCAGCGCCGAAAGCGTTACAGAGGCGGACGGATTTCCCGCTTTAATCAGGATAGACGATGCAAGCTTATAATCTGTATCTTCTATTGCGCTGTTGGATGATTTCACCAACGGAACCGTTACATCCAATCCAGAAACCAATGAACCGGTTCCAGTCACAAGGGTTGCCGTGAGCAACGTAGAAGAGGTCGCGGCGCCATCTGCTTCTGTAATCGTGCTGGCAACTGAGAGTCTAATCGTTGGCGTTGGATCATTGTCATTAACGGTCACCGTCTTTAACGCGACATCTTTATTGGCAACATCCACCGACTCAATGCCAATCACAATGTCCTCTGGGAACTCATCAATCTCATCTTCCTGGGCGGTCAACGTGGCCAAGACAGATTGCGTTCCTTCTGGAATAAAGATCGTTGTTGTGGAAAGTTTGTAATCAAATATGTCTTTCGCGGTACTGCTGGTATCCTTAAAGAGCGTAACCGTTACATCCCGGCCTGAGATCGCAGAAAGCCGCGCCGTAACCGTTGTGGTTGCACCTGCCTCGTTAATTGAGGGGTCTCCAGTCAATAATGAGACAGTCGGCGTTGCATCATCGTCTGCAATCGTAATGATATGGAGTTGTTTCTCAAACTCTGTTGCAAACTCAATAGAGGCAATTTCAATAATCAGCTTTTCGTCAATCTCATCGAGTGAATCGCCAACCACAGAAAGGGTGACGGAAGCAGTCCGACTCATTGCCGGAACCACAATCGTATCAGATAACGTGTAATCAATAAATGGCGTTGCCGTCTCGCGCGCAGACCCGGTCTTTTTTAACGTTACCTTCACAACTTTTGCAGAAATAGTAGATAATGTCGCTTGTAAGGTGGTGGTGATTGGCCCGGTTGTTCCGATTGTCTCCTGAAGCGTTGTATGCGCAATGGACAACGAAACCGTCGGCTCCTCGTTCTCATTGGTAATCCTAATGGTCTTTTGCTGAACGGTATCTTTAATCACACCAGAAACAACGGAGAGGATATCAATGACAACTGTTTCCTCAAACTCATTGATTAAATCAATCTCTGAAGTGAGTGTAATTCGTGAATCAATCTTTCCCTCCGGAATCGTGATGGTAATCCCATCCAATTTATAATCCAGCTCATCAATGGCTGTGCTGTCAGCGTTCTTTGCTAACGTTACAACCACATCTTGACCGGCAAAGGTATTTAATGCCGCAACAACAGAGGACTTGTTGTTCGGTAATTTCTCGCTAATAAGCGCAGGAACAACCGTCAACGCAACAGTCGGCTTCTCATCATCATCAAGAATAATCACCTGTTGTGTTTGAATATCTTTCTCAACCCCGTTATCAACGCTATCAATATCAATAATCACCATTTCGTTCGTGTTATCAGGCCGAAGCTCATACAAGGTATCCGGCTTACTCGTCAATGTTGTAAAGCCAGATATCGTGTTGGGGGCAACCGTGATGGTATTTGACAACGTATAGTCCGTATCCTCCTTGGCAATACCGCTCTTTTTAAGATGAACGGTAATCGTCTGGCTGGAGAAATTGCTCAAGGTTGCCGTGACTGTTGTGCGAGTCACCGTGGTCCCTGATTCCGTCTCATTAATGGTGGGCGCACCCACCGAGAGTGTTACGTTGGGAATCTCTTCATCATCAATAATGGAGACCGTTTGTTTTTGTTCTCCAAGCCGATCTGCACCATCAACAGAGCTAATCGAAATAACCACCGATTCTTTTGCAGGCTCGGCAATAAGATCGTCTTTTGCAGCCAGGGTAATGGACACTTCGGACGCCCCTTGAGGGATAAAGATCGAGTCATCCAATGTATAATCTACCGGAGCGAATTCCGATGCCGTTCCTCCGAATTTGCTCAAGAAGACCTTAACATCCTGCCCCGAAACCTCTCTTAATACCGCGGTTACTGTTGTCGTACTGGTCGTCCCGGCTTTTTCATCAATATTGATACTCCCCACCCGCAACGTGACTGTCGGAGTAGGATCACTGTCTAGAATGAATACCGTTTTCTTTTGTCCATCAGCACCACCTGACTCTTCTCCATTAGTGACCTGATTAATCTCAAGCACAATGGACTCGGCCGGCTCATCAAGGATATCTCCGCTCGCGGATAACGTCACGGATACGGACAATACCCCTTTCGGAATCATGACGGAATCCACCAGGTCGTAATCCACTTTATCCTTGGCAACGCCGCTCTTTGTTAGGGTCACGGTGACATCCCGGCCCGAAAGCGTATTGAGTGCAAGTATCACCATCGTCTTGGTAACGCCAACCTCTTCATCAATCTCAGCCAGTTCAGTGGTGAGCGTGACGGTCGGGAGCGGATCATCATTTTTAATGGTCACGGTCTTTTTCTGCGCACTCTGCAACACGCCATTTTTAACACCATCAAAAAGAATTTCAATATCAACCTCTTCAGGAATCTCATTGAGCGTATCACTATTTGCTGAAAGGGTGACAAACGCATCCGGCTGTCCCTCAGGAATCGTGATCGTTGAAGAAAGCGTGTAATCAATCGGGAATATCGTCTCATTCGCAGACCCGGACTTGGTTAATGTCACAACGACATCTCGTCCGGAAATTGCGCCTAACGTCGCGATCACCTTCGTGGTGGTTGTCCCAGAAGAAATCTCGTCGATAAATTCGGCGCCAATGGACAACGTAACAGACGGAGGTGCATCATCATTTTTAATAATGACGGTCTTTTGTGTGGTGGTCCCCTTTATGGCATTCAGAACCGTATCAATCTCAATATCAATCGGTTCCTCATCCTCGCTCAGAGGATCTCCGAGAATATTTAACAATGTGGAAGTAGATGACTCTCCGGCGGCAATAAACATTTGTTCAGTTAATGTATAGTCAACCCCTTCTTTAGCCCTTCCGGTCTTTTTCAACGTCACCTTGACATCTTTCGCGGAAACCTTATTGATCATGACTCTCACGTTCGTGCTAGTCGCACCCAAATTCTCATCAAGGGAATCTCGATCCACCGCGAGACTCACGGAGGAAGTCGCATTGGCATCCTCGATCGTGACTATTTTCTGTTGCCCGCCAAATTCTGTCGCAAATGTTGGGGTATCAATCTCAACCAAAATCGTTTCTTCAAACTCATCCAACTGATCCACTAACATCGTCACGGTAAACGTCGCCGAGGTCTGCCCTTCCAACATCGTCAGCGTCCTGGTGTTAAAGGCATAGTCTTTCGGATCATTCGCTGTACTTGAAGCATTCACCACAATCGGGACCGTCACTGTCCTTCCTGAAACAGGATTCAAG
The DNA here is from genome assembly GCA_038067655.1 of Nitrospirota bacterium. Taxonomy (GTDB): domain Bacteria; phylum Nitrospirota; class Nitrospiria; order SBBL01; family SBBA01; genus JACPZM01. The sequence continues at coordinate 572 of JBBTNS010000022.1, read as the reverse complement.
GTCACAGTAATCGTCGTCGTCGCACCCTCCAAAACCTGAGGACTCCCAGCAATGAACGAAACCTGTGGCAACTCATCATTATCCACAATGGTCACCACAACCGACTGCGGCGCTGTACTGGTAGACAAAAACTCCACCGACTCAATCTCAACGGTTACCTTCTCATCATGCTCATCCAAAAGATCAGTCATTGCCGATAACGTCACAGAACCAAACGTTCCACCCTCGGCGATGGAAATCTTAGTGTCCATCTTATAATCGGTGTCCTTCAACACACTGCCCGTCTCCGCACTACCCGTTGACTTTAAGTTCACAACCACATCGCGGCCTGACGCTTTGTTCAGTCTCGCCGTAATCGTAGAAACGCCACCCTCCTCCTCAATGCTCACTGGCAAGGCCTCAATCGTCACCGTCGGAAGCGGATCACCATTCTGAATGATCATCGTCTTCTTTTGGCCGCTGACGTCAGATGTCCTGACCCCATTCCCGATAATCTCATCAATCTCAATCGTCATCGTCTCTTCGTGTTCATCTGCAAGATCGGCCTTCACTTGGAAAATGGTAGAAGTAGA
>JBBTNS010000021.1:0-9650 GCA_038067655.1 Nitrospirota bacterium | reverse complement strand
CGGCCTCAAAACCACCGGACAATGCCGCACACTTTTCTATCGCTGTTCTTGGGTCACTATATTTTTGTTGCGTTTTACATCATTTAGTGGTAACATCCAAAAAATTTAGTTCTATATTTAGGTATTTACTAAAATAACGGAGGGGAAAATGGCGGAGATGTTGGTGGTCGCTTCAAAGGTAAAAAAGTTTATTCATGAAAAGTCGGAATTTAGTACCTCGATGGAATTTCTTGAGGTCTTAAGTCATCGGATTGAGAGCCTGTGCCTTGAAGCGGCGGCGCGCGCGCGGGCAGACAAAAGAAAAACGGTCAAGGCCCGAGACCTGATTTAATAAGAGAGGACAAAGCGTGTCAGGCGGCGGACTTCTTCAAAGAACACCGGGTGTATTGTTTCTCTTTGCTTTGGGCGGAGCGCTTTTTGGCGGTCTGTTGGGCGAGGCCCTTGTCTTTTTTTCTCCAACCCCGATTATCAAAGATGCATTTTTAAAGAGCTACCAAATCGGGATCATTCCCCCTGTCACATTAGACTTAGTTCTCCTTACCTTTACATTTGGGTTCGCAGTCAAAATTAATCTTCTGATTTTGCTGGGGATTCTTCTGGGGGTTTATACCTACAAACAACTTTAGCGTCTGTTCGCGCCATCTGCAGGATCGCGAAGCGTTAGGACATCCAGAGGATGCCGCTCTTGAAACTTCTTAAAGGAGGAAATCCCCTCCGAATGATCCGGCTTAAACTGTAACAATTTTTTGTAAGCGGCGCGCGCGTTTTCAATCTCGCCTAATTGCTCCTTTACCCTCGCTCGAAAAAGATAAGCCTTTGCAAGGTCGTTTTTCGCTGCCTCTTTCTTCCCCTCATGATTCGCCCAAAACATCGGAAGTGATTGCTCCAGATTCTTGATTGCCTCTTGAAGCTTTATTTCTCCATTTTTTGGTTGGTTCGCTCTTAAAACACGAACCGCATCAAGTAGTGCGACAAAGCCAATCTGTGCGCGTGGCGGAGCAAAGTGGGAGTAAATAGATGCCGATGCTTCAGCCCATCTCTTCGCTCGAATGCCATCCCCAAACGAGATGGCAATGTCTGCGCCAATCAAATAAAGATCGGCATTCTTAGGATCGAGCTGAATGGCCATTTTCACAGCACGATACACCTCATCGGGCGTGGCAAGCGGCGGGGATTCTTTTGCCATCACGACTAAAAGCGTTGCGAGTTTAATATGGTTATTTGAATCAACAGGGACCAGGTCAATCGCGCGTTGATAGGCCGCTTTCGCAGAAAGAAACGATTTTGCGCGAAGCGTCGGATCGGCCTTGGCGCGGCCTGCGACCTTCCGATAAGCCGCACCCAAATGATGAAAATAATCGTCCTTGGTGGAATCAAGCCGTACTGCTTCCTCCAAGCGGAGGACCGCGTTCGCTGGCGGAAGCGATCGGTTGAAGATGGTTTTCGCAACAAGGTAGCTCGTTTGAAGCGGTCTTAAAACAAGAAGATAAATCACAACAAGCGCGACCAGGCCGATCACTCCACGGCCGATAGACAAAGTAAACGATTTTCCAAAAGGGGCCAATGCAGTGGGCTTTGGCTTTGCCTCTAGGAAAAATTCGGGCTCGCCCCAGCGTGATAGAAACGCACAGAGGGTAATAAATAATGTTCCAAATCCTGTGACTGTAAAATTAAAAATATTTTGCACGTAAAAAGCAACGGCGGAGGATATGACGGCAAGGCACAAAATGCGGTCCGGATGTAACTGCTTCAAACGACTCATTGCAGCGCGAAAAATGCCGAAGGTTAAAAGAAAAACCGCGATAGCTCCCAATCCCCCCTGGGTTGCTAGAATATGCAGCAGGTCGTTATGCGCGCGCGTGGGCGTGCCGCCCCATTCACGAAGCCAATAATTGCTGGGGCGGTATTCCATAAAGGCGAGGCGAAAGGCATCCGTGCCCACGCCGAATAGGGGGTGATCTAAAAACATGTTGGCGGCGGCAGTCCAGATCGGCCACCGACTTCCTTCTGTGATCACGGAAAGCCCTATTTGCTTTGTGCGCACGGAAAGGAGATCTGTACTGGATGAAATCTGCGCACTCTTTTCAACAGCGGATTGCATAGGCTCAGACGTCATCTTAAAATAGGCACGGCCTAGCAAGACGCCAATTAAGGCAGGAATGAGGATCAAGATGATGAGTCTTTTCTTCCCGGTGATCATCACCATTCCGATGATGAACGCGATGAACATGGCGATCGTGGCCAGCCATGCCCCGCGCGAAAGGGAAATAATGAGGGCAGAGACGGAAAATATTTCAAGCGCGACTAAGGCGACTCCTGGAAAGAAAGCGTGCTTTTCAAACATCCGAAGCCGAAAATAACAGATAATGGGCAAGCCCATGGATAAGAGGGCACCCAGTTGATTGGGATGCCCCATGGTTCCAAAAACCCGGACCGCCTCACCAAACTCGGACGTTCTTTTCCATGTGAAGGGGTCAAGGTTAGCTGCCTGAAGACCTGCGTAAAAAACAGAGCAAGCAGCGCCCAATAGGGTTGCGATAAAAAGGGTTCTAAAGGCGTCTATCTGTTTGCAAACGATTTTTGTGCCAAAGAAAAGAATCGTGTATGAGAGGATTGTGATCAAGCCGGCACTGCTATCATCATCTCCATAGAAAGAGGTTCTCGGGCTGACAGAAAAAAGGGTGGAGAAAAATGCAAAGACAAGAAAAAGAGAAATTCCAATCGTGATCGGATCGGAAAGCCTTATTCCCAAAAGGGTTTCTAATTGCTGTCGCACTCCCAGCGGATCACCGCGTTTCTTTTTTTCTTTTGTTTTTATTTGGGGTTTTTCTTGCAACAGATGCGCAATGGCTTCCCATCCCCAAAGTGCAAGGAGTAAAACGGACGTGATTATTAATAGCGCGGCTTTTGGAAATTCAAATGCCTCTACAAGGCCGCGCCCAAAAACGAGCGGAGAGAGCAGGAGATGAGCAAATAGCAGATAGGGCCCAAAACGAGAAAGCGGGGCAGTGTTATTTTTGTTTTCAGTCTCTTGTGTGATTGGAATTGATTTAGCCATTTTAGAGTGCGATCATATCACGTTTTATGCAGTCTCTCACAAGAAGGGGGTCTTGATACCTTGACGATTTCTGTGATTATTCCTATCTATAACGAGGAGGCCGTTCTTCCTTTTCTTCTTGATCAATCTCGCCATTGGCCTGTGTTAGAAGTGATTTTTGTGGATGGGGGAAGTCGCGATCAAAGTAAAAATATTTTGGAAGGACAGGCGACGACAGTCACTACAAATGGGCCTACTTATCATTTTCTTCTTTCAGAAAAGGGACGGGGCAATCAAATGAACCAGGGAGCTACTTTTGCAAGGGGGGAGAGTTTGCTCTTTCTCCATGCCGATTCGATCCTCCCGCCTGATTATTTTTTGGATATATCCAATGCCCTGAAAAATACAAAAAACGTTGGCGGCGCGTTTCAACTCAAGATCAGCTCCGATTCTCTTCTCTTAAAATGGATTGCGATGATGGCGAATCTGCGATCTTCTTTGTTTCGTCTTCCCTACGGCGATCAGGGGATTTTCGTTCGGAGAGAATTGTTCCAAAAAATGGGTGGGTACTTGGAGGTTCCGATCATGGAAGATGTTGATTTCATCAGACGGTTAGGGAGGGAGGGGAAGATTGTTTTGTTGCCTCATTCGATTACCACTTCGGCGCGGCGATGGAATAAAAACGGAATTATTTTTACATCGAGTCTAAATATTGTTTTACTTTTGCTTTACTGGGTGGGGGTCTCTCCAAAGCGGTTAGTGAGATGGTATCACTAAACTGACGCCACGCTTTTAAGAGATCACACCCAGTTCAATCTGTTTCTCTCTGGCTTTTAAAGCAATATTTGACACCTTAACTCATAAACGGTAATGTCGCTTCCATGTCAGGAACACTTTATATTGTCAGCACGCCGATTGGAAATCCAGATGATATCACGCTGCGTGCAATTCATATCTTAAAAACTGTTTCTGTGATTGCAGCAGAAGATACGCGAGAAACCGGTATGCTCTTGCACCATCACGACATTCATACGCCACTGACCAGTTACCACGATTTTAACAAAGAGGAAAAAGCGCCGGTTTTAATCGCAAAACTAAAAGAAGGGATATCGGTGGCCTTGGTCTCTGATGCGGGGACCCCGACCATTTCCGATCCGGGCTATTTTCTCATTAATCAAGCCATTTTATCAGAGATTCCCATTAGCCCGATCCCCGGCCCTTCTGCAGCAATTGCTGCACTCTCCATTTCGGGTCTGCCGACCGATCGGTTTGCCTTTGAAGGATTTATGCCCAAGAAAAAGGCGGCACGGGTGAAACGACTGATGGCGCTTTCTTCCGATCCGCACACACTCATCTTCTACGAATCGCCTTATCGTGTGATTGATTTCTTAACCGATATGCAAGCGGTCTTTGGAAATCGCCGGATTGTTATTTGCCGTGAAATGACCAAAAAATTTGAGGAGATCATTCGTGGCGACCTTCCAGAGGTTCTCTCGCGTCTAAAAGACAGAAACCTCTTGGGCGAGTTCACGCTGGTTGTTGAGGGAATGCAGGAAAAGAAGGCAGAAAAGCATCGGAGCAAACCACCCCCAACCCCTCCTTAACCAAGGAGGGGCACTAGTAAGGGCACCTCTCTGAAACCTACTACGTGTTCAATGGCTGCGCGAAGCGTGACGCCGTGCGCAGCACTTACTTGCCGCTGCTGAGCGATTTGAGATCAATAAACGGCGTGGCACCATTGCCGCCCACGACCTGCGGCAGAATGCCGTTCCATTTCTCAATCGCACGAAGCTGTAACATAATCGGGGTCATCGTCTCCTTTTGAAGACGTTGTCCTTCTGCTTCTGCACGCGCTTGCGTGATGCGCTGTTCGGCCTCGATTTTAATTCGGTCTAAATCCCGCTTGGCCTTCAGCGCTTGTTGCTCCGCCATCTGCTTTTCTTCAATTGCACGATTAAAAACATCCGAGAAAGAAAAATCAACAATCGAAAGTTCATCCACGATAATATTAAATTTCGAGAGGCGCGCCGTTAAGCTCGCTTGTGTCTGAGCCTTTACCTTCCCCCGCATGGTAATGAGCTCCTCGGCGGTAAAATAAGCGGTGACCTCCTTGACCGACTCTTGCACGGCGGGATCAATCACGCGATCCTTAAAGTCGCGTCCAATTTCCTGAAAGACTTTTTGTGCGCTGGAAGGGTTGATATGAAAATTAACCGCAACCACCGACGAGACGTTTTGCAAATCTTTGGAGGCCGCCGAGGCGTTTGATTGCACCTTTTGAACACGAACATCCATAATATAAATCGTTTCGATAAACGGAATTTTGAAATGCAGTCCTTCATCCAGCGTGACGTTGCGAAGCCCCGTGATTTGGTTAAAGATAACGCCTCTTTCTCCCGGCCCCACCGTTTGAAAGCCGTTAAATAAAACCAATAAAACAGCAGCGGCAATCATGCCGAACGTGGCGAATTTCGGTGAATTTAAGAAATCAGGGGGTTTATTCATTTCGTATGTCGACATTGCTCTCCTTTAATTATTTCTTACCTTAATCTTTCGACGGATAATAACAGAGAGCAGATGCGCTCTGCAACCTATTATTCCCAGTTTTGAACCGTACCCCCTAGATAGGCCGAGGCCTCTGGACCATGGTAGCAGAGGACATCAATCACAGATTGGTAAGGAACCCACAAACGAGCTCCACGCTGGTACGGCTTGATTTCATAATGGAAGGCCCGAAGCCCGATACCCATATCTTTGTACACCTCCTGGTGCATATATTTTCGGCCTGATGGGCCGGCAAGATAGGTGTCACATCCCATTTTTTTAGCCAGTTGTGCCAGACGAACATCCCGGTCATCCGTTTCTTCTTCTCCCAGCTCGCTTTGTAACCGAATGGGGACGTCAATGCCGAGCGATTTGGCAGCCCAACGGAGCAGCGCGATATTCAGAGTGACGATGTTCGGAGGAACCCATGAGGCCGCAATCTCCTCGATACTTTCTAGCACCTTTACGACATAGGGCGTTTTTCTGTAGTCGTTTCGGATTCTGGCAAGGAGCATGCTCGGCGACCATCCCTCCTCGGTCACCTTCACGTCACAAATACTCTCAAAGGCTGCTCGTTGCACCGGTATCGTATACCACTTATCGTCCCCCAACTTACAACGATTTGCGTAATGAAACTTCGAAGAACTTGTTACAAATTGAAGCTCGTCTAAAAGAACAAGATGATCAGCAGCAGCCCACTTACTGAAAAAAGATAAAGGGGGTAGAAAGTAGGGCTGATGGCACGCCAATAATATTGTTTTCGCAGTGTTTTCGCAATTCATAGTTTCCAACGAATGCACTCAAAGCATTCTGCGTAGGGCTCTCCACACTGTTCGCCTCGAAACCGAGCAATCGCCCGAATGGTGCCAGGCTGGAAAAATGACCGATCCATCTGACCCTTGTAACAGGCAAGGGCTTCTTCCTTTTGTGCGAGCCCTTCCTCCGTAACAGAAACAAAGAAGTCGAGCTGAGAGTGTCCGACGGTGTTCCACGGTAGATCGTACCCTAAAATCCGCGTCTTTTTGAAGGCACGAATCGCCTCCATCGTGATGGTTGCATGGTCCTGGTGGGTATCGTGTCTTGCTGGCGTCAGGACCAAGTCAATTTTTTCGGTATTTCGGATTTTTATAAGATGATCCAATATGTCCTGCCGGTGCTCATTAAACCGACGCACAGGAAAATCAAGAAAAGAAAGCGTCTTAATCCCCAGCACTTTTACAGCTTCTTTACACTCCGCAAGGCTGTCCTTTTCGGCATCTTTAGTTTCCGCACGCGTAAACACGACAGAAAGAACATCCACTCCTTTTGATGCAAGGCGGGCAACTGTTGCTCCTGCTCCCAGTTCAATATCATCCGTATGCGGGCTGAGGGCCAACACTCGTGTGCCAGGCAGGATCGACTCGATCCCTAAGTCTGTAGAGAACGGCATAGTAAATCTCCTAATTTTCTTACACTATTTTTACCGTAATTTTTTATTCTCAGTCTTGACGGCACTGATAATCTGATTGACTGTCATGGTGTCTAACTGTGGATGCATTGGCAGACAAAGGATGCGAGGAAGGATATCTTCCGAAACAGGATAGGGACCGCGAACGCCATAGAGCTCTGGACGTGCCAATACAACAGGCTGAAGATGGCAAGGGGGCCAATAAACCGAACCGCTCTTGATCCCATGTTTTTGAAGGGCTTCCGACAAGGCCTTCCGCCGTTCTACTGTTGAAACAAGAATCGGGAACTTGTAGAAACTAGCATCCATTCCCTTGGGAAGACGAATAAGCTCTAACCCTTTCACCAATTTTAAACCGGTTTTATACTGCTTTGCGATCTCTCTTCTCTTAGCGAGCATGGCATCCAAAATGCGCAGTTGAGACCTTCCTAAGACCCCTCTGACTTCATCCATCTGGGAGTTATAGCCAAAGACATCGTGAGTCGTGCCTCCCTCTTTTGCGCCATGGTTACGAAATAACTTTGCAAACTCGGCTAACGCCTCTTGGTTGGTTGTAATCATCCCGCCTTCCCCAGTGGTCATGACTTTTGTCGGGAAAAACGAAAAGGACGCGGCATCGGCCAGACTTCCTGTCTTCTGCCCCTTCCACGTTGCGCCATGCGCATGGGCTGCGTCCTCTATTAGGAAAAGACTGTGTTTTTTGCAGTACGCGCGGATCTCATCTATCTCGGGAGAAATAAAGCCTGCGATATGAACCAACATGACTCCCTTGGTTTGGTTTGTATGCTGGCGTTTTATCTCTTTAAGTCCAGCACACAACGATGATTCGTGCATGTCGGCAAAAACCGGCCTCCCTCCAGCCAATATCACGGCGTTCTGAGAAGCAATAAACGTGTTGGTGGGTACAATCACCTCCCAACCTTTGACATCATAATAACGAAGGATAATTTCTAAGGAGACGGTTCCATCCGATACACAAATGGCGTGTCGAACACCGATATACTCGGCAAACTTCTTCTCAAACTGCTTCACCTGCGTGCCAACCGTCAACGAGCCGCTTTCTAATACCGTCCGAATCTCCTGTAAAATCCAGTCTATTTCTTTTGGGGGGAAACACGGTTTTGAACTCTGGATCGGAGCTTTCATCGTTAGATTTCTTTATTAAGAAGCTTTCATTAGGAGAGGACCTACGGGCATCCTACAATATCAATTTTTAAAATACAACCTAAACTGGCAAAGACTGCGGCTTCGGATTTTTCTCAACCTTCACCTTATTGATTCGCCGGCCATCCATATCCACAACCGTTAATTTATACTCACCGTGATAAATAATCTCTCCTGCCTTCGGAAGGGCATGAAATTGTGCCAAGACGAAGCCGCCAATGGTTTCATAGTCGGGCGATTCCGGAATCGTCAGAGCATGATCACTGATCAATTCTCGCACCGAATGAGAGGCATCAATCACCCATGAACCATCCCGCATCCGCTCCACCGGCTTTTCTCCCACGTCATCGGACTCGTCCTCGATTTCACCCACGATCTCTTCGACCAGATCTTCCATCGTCACCAAACCTTCGACCGATCCATATTCGTTGACCACAATGGCCATCTGAGCGCGTCTGCGCTGAAACTCTTTCATCAGATGAGAAACCGGCATGGTTTCCGGCACAAAATAAGCCGGTTTCGTAATATCACTCAGCTTAAACGGTTTCTCGTCCATCAGGACTTTGAACAAGTCTTTAAACAACACAATACCGATAATATCGTTTAGATTCGTTTTATAGACGGGGCATCTGGAAAATTGGGTTTCTTTAAAATCACGCAACAGTTCCTGCTTGGGCGTATCCATCTGCAGCGCATGAATCTTGGTACGCGGGACCATGGCCTCCTTCACCGAGATGTCGGTAAATTCAAACACTGACTGAATCAATTCTTGCTCTGTCTGATTAAAAATGCCTGTTTCACGCCCTTCCTTGAGCAGCCATTTAATCTCCTCTTCCGAGGTAATATGTCCGGAAACGACTTTTCCCCCAAACGGTTTTAGGAAAAATAAGGTGGAGTAAGAGAGAAAATCTACAAACGGACCCAGGAACTTCATCATCAGGGTAAAGGGTCTTACGGAAAACAAAGCAATCTGGTTTGGATATTTCAGGGCGAGTCCTTTTGGAACCAGCTCTCCAATGACTAGGGAAAGATAAGAAATTGCCAAGACGACAATGGTCACTGCGATAAACTGGCTGATCCCGCCGACATAAGGGATATCCTGAACAAAGGGACGAATTTGATCGACAACCCCTACCCCGCCAAGGGCCGCGGCAGCAGAGCCGCAAAGTGTGACCCCAATCTGGACGGTAGAGAGGAATTGTTCAGGTCTATTTTGAATTTGTGTTAAAAGAGCGGCATGAGCGTCCCCTTTTTCAGCAAGGGCCTTTATATCGCTCTTCTTCGCCGCAATCACTGAAAGCTCTGCACAGGAGAAAAAGCCGTTGGCGACAATCAGGAGGAAAATAAGGATAAGCTCAAACATAGGAGACAGTCGTATGCTAACATAAGCGGCCCCCAAGCGCAACCCAAGAACCCAAGAACAGCGATAGAAAAGTGTGTGGCATTGTCCGGTGGTTT
>JBBTNS010000020.1:7504-14933 GCA_038067655.1 Nitrospirota bacterium | reverse complement strand
TTATGATATACAAGACAAAACATGGAAAATAAACATAAGTTTAAGCCCAATCCTTAGATTGTCAGTGGATACTTCGATTAAACCCAATCAACGGGGCGGGGCGTCCATGCCAATCTGGTTAATCTTGTCTTTTTGTGTTGACAATATAGTAACGCTGATTCATACTCCACCGGATTAAAAATAGGATAGACACGAGTCCCCCTCTATAAAATAGATGCCCACTGAAGGAACAATAACCAATCTTGAAGCCGAGATGAAGTCGGCCTACCTGTCGTACGCAATGAGCGTTATCGTCGGCCGTGCATTGCCCGATGTCCGCGACGGCTTAAAACCCGTGCATCGGCGGATTCTCTACGCGATGTTCCGGGAAGGGTTGCTCTCCTCTAAACGCTATTCAAAATCAGCCGGGGTCGTCGGCGAGGTGATTAAGAAATATCACCCACATGGCGATGTCGCGATTTACGACGCGATGGTGCGCATGGCGCAAGATTTTAATATCCGATATCTGCTGGTAGATGGGCAGGGGAATTTCGGCTCTGTAGATGGCGATCCGCCTGCGGCCTATCGGTATACCGAGGCGCGCCTCACCAAAATTGCTGAAGAGCTTTTGGCCGATATTGATATGGATACGGTGGATTTCACACCGAACTTTGACGAGACGCACACAGAGCCGTCCGTCCTGCCGACCCGCGTTCCGAATCTCCTGATGAACGGGTCTACCGGCATTGCTGTTGGGATGGCGACCAATATTCCGCCACATAATCTGGGCGAACTTTTAGAGGGATCGCTTCTGTTGCTGGAAAATCCGGAAGTCACCATTGACGATCTCATGCAAGTGATCAAGGGGCCCGACTTTCCAACCGCTGGTTTTATCTATGGAACACAGGGAATTAAGGACGCATTTCGGACGGGTCGCGGCTCGATTATTCTTCGTGCACGCGCGATTGTAGAGGTGAACGAGCGAACCGAACGAGAAACGATTATTGTTTCGGAGCTGCCCTATCAGGTCAACAAATCGCGGCTGATCGAGAAAATTGTAGAGGAAATGCGCGAAGCGCGTATCACCGGCATTTCCGATTTGCGCGACGAATCGGATCGTGACGGCATGCGCATCGTGATCGAATTAAAACGAAACGAAAACGCCTCGGTCATTCTGAATCAGCTTTATCGTAATACCCAGATGCAGACTTCTTTTGGCGTCATTATGCTGGCACTGGTTGGGAATCAACCAAAAATATTGAATCTGAAAGAGACGCTTTCTCACTTTTTAGATTTTCGACGTGAGGTGGTGGTTCGCCGCACGCGGTACGAATTACAAAAAGCGAGAGAGCGTGCCCATATTTTAGAAGGGTTAAAAATTGCGCTGGATAATCTGGACGCCGTCATTGCATTGATTCGGCGCTCCGCTTCTCCGGATATTGCCAAGACAGAATTAATTGCTCAATTTTCATTATCGCTCATTCAAGCGCAAGCGATTTTGGAAATGCGTTTACAGCGGTTGACCGGCCTTGAGCGTGAGAAGTTACTCGCGGAATATCGGGAGGTCATGGCCAAGATCGAGCAGTTACTGGCTTTGCTTGGAAGCGACGTTCTGATTCGAGAAATGATTGCTGCTGAACTGCGAGAAGTGAAGGAAAAGTTTGGCGATGAGCGACGAACTGAAATTATAGACGAGACGCGCGAATTTAAGTTGGAAGATTTTATCGTTGCGGAAGAAATGGTGATTACGGTCTCTCATTCGGGCTACATCAAGCGAAACCCGGTCACCTTGTACCGAAGTCAAAGGCGCGGTGGTCGCGGAAAGACGGGGACAGGTCTTAAGGATGACGATTTTGTGGTGCATCTATTCACGGCTTCGACACACGATTACCTTTTGATTTTTACCGACAGCGGACAAATGCACTGGCTGAAGGTGCATCAGATTCCGGAGGCCGGGCGCGCGGCAAAAGGGAAGGCCATTATCAATCTGCTTCCGTTTGAGGCGGGGGAGAAGATTACCACCATTTTATCGGTCGCCCATTTTGAAGAGGGAAAATTTGTCGTCATGGCGACAAGAAATGGAATTGTTAAAAAGACCGTATTATCGGCTTACAGCAATCCCCGTGCTGGCGGGATTCGCTCCATTAACCTTGAGACGGGGGACAAGCTCATTTCTGTTCAAATTACGGGCGGAGCCGACGAGATATTGCTCGGCACGAAGAAAGGCTCCTCAATTCGTTTCTTGGAGGAAGAAGTCCGAGCGGTGAGTCGTGTCTCGATTGGGGTTTATGGAACACGTCTTCGAGAAGGAGACGAGGTGATGAGCATGGAGGTCTTGGAACAAAACAGCAACGGCCTTATTTTAACGGTGACGGAAAATGGTTACGGGAAGCGGACAGCGCTTTCAGAGTATCCACAGCAAGGACGCGGCGGACACGGGGTGATTACCATTCAGACCAGCATACGAAATGGGAATGTCGTCGCGGCCTTAAAAGTGAAGGAAGATGACGAAGTGATGCTGATTTCTTCCGGTGGAAAGATTGTTCGATTGCGCATGGCTGATATTCGCGTGGTGAGTCGAAACACGCAAGGGGTAAAACTGATCAATCTTGAGGCGGGAGAAAAGTTAGTGGGTGTGGCGCCGATCGCAGAAAAAAGCGACGGGGAAGACGGGGCAGAAACGCCTGCTGAGGAAATCACCCCTTAGCTCGGGCACCTCCTTGTGACGGTTTTTAGGGGTGCCCTGTATATCCCTCCAGCGCTTCCTTTATTATTTTTCTAATGGCGGAATCTTCAAATAACTCAATTTGAGCTATCAGTGCTGAAATCTCAGCAGGGGGATAGTCACTTTTCCCGGCACGCGGCCTCTTCTGATTTGTATCGAGAATCGTCCCCTCTTTTTGAACCTTTGGAAACGATCCAATCCTAAACGTAATCTCCTTGACAAGTATCTCTTTTAGATGCCAATTGATCTTTTCCGTAATCTCTTTTTTTAAGAAATGGAGTTGATTTATCCAAGGCGCGCTATCAACAATAATATGCAATGTCTGGTTCCAAATCTTTTCCGGCCGCGCATGCCGGACAATTTGCGGCCCGACCATTTCTTCCCAGTGCTCCGAAATCTGATAGAGAACGAGCTTCTTTTCTGTATCCAGTTCTTGGAAGAATTCGTTCAAAACCGATGAAAGGGGTAAAAGACGATTTGACATGCTGTTGGTGCTATAATAGCGTATGTCGCGCCGAAATCAAAATGATGGGTGGGCTCCTCTCGATTCAGGATGTTGCCGACGTTTTGATGGCGGGATATGCAGGACTGTCAACAAATTGGTATATTTGTTTGGAGAGTCGGGCAATGACCCCCTTGAGGTATTCTGGCGATTCCCCCTCGGTCATCACGCACAAAAAGTAGGGATGATCCGGATGATAGACAATGCCACAGTCATGAAGCCTGGTAGAAACAATGGTGCCGTCCGAATACTGTTCCGTAAATTCACCGAATTTATGCGCAACGGGTATAGACTTGGGCACACCTGCAACAAGGCCGTCCTGAAAGTCGGCTTGGGCAAGCAGCCCCAGTGCCTTTTCCGACATCTCCCGGCTTAAATAGGTGCCGTTGTAAAGTATCCGAAAGAGGTAGCCAAACGTCTTTGCTGTTACCAGCCACTGCCGATGCACGTTTTGATCGTTTGGAACCTGCAGATCATCAAAAATATGGTCCAAATAGGCTCGATCCAGCCGGTGCATGAGGAGAATGGTTGAGTTATTCCCGGAATAGACGATCATTCGGTGGATAAGGTCGGAAACAGCGTATGACTTTCCCTTTTCGATCCTCTTGGCGGGCTGAATCTTTTGTGCAACCGATTCATCAAAATCTCCCTTGTATGGAATCATCTCATTGAGTATTTCGGGGTGCTCTTCTGCAAATTTGTAGTAGGCCACTAAATAGGGGATTTTTAGAAGGCTTCCGCCTGGATAGATCTCTTCTTCCTGGAAGCCGGTCCAGCGGCCGGTTGTCATACCACGGTAATAAACCGATATCTTCCTCGCCTTTTTTCCATTAATTTCAATTTGTACCTGCCGCTGGATCAGTTCACTTAATGGCTGAAATTCCAGAATATCTTTTTTATCCGCAACATTGCAGGAGAGGAGCGGATGAATAAACTTAAAACGCGGATCCTTTAACCGAACCATGGCACCACGAGGGGGAGGAAGAGGGTTTAATTCCTGCGACACAGGGGAGGGGGGCCAAGAACGCTCATAATAGGGATGCGCCCCAAAGCCAACCCCAAAAAAGAAAAATGCCACAATAGCGAATTTTACCTTAGCGTACATGATGTGTATGTAACGTTCATCAACAAATAACGAGAGGAGACCCTATGAAGATTACAACAATAGGGCTGGATTTAGCAAAGAACATTTTTCATGTGGTTGGAATGAACAAGGAATATCTGATATTGCTAGTATGATACAATGACATCATTGGACCCGAGTCCAAATGGTGACCGCCACACATGAAACAAAACCAAGAACAGGATAATTTAGTTACAACCAATCGGAAGGCCTATCACGATTTCTTTATTGATGAAAAATACGAGGCCGGGATGCAACTCCTTGGAACGGAGGTCAAATCGCTTCGGGCCAAGCAAGTCAACCTAGCCGACAGCTTTGCCCGTATTGAAAAAGACGAGCTGGTTTTGTATAACGCCCATATTAGTCCGTATACCCATGGCAATCTGGCCAATCATGATCCAACCCGAAAACGTAAATTATTACTCTCTAAAAGAGAGATCATGAAGATTTTTGGAAAGATACAACAAAAAGGCTTCACGCTGATCCCGCTTCAGATTTATTTTAACAAGCGGGGCTTTGCCAAAGTGGAGCTTGGAATCGCCCGCGGGAAAAAGCTTTATGATAAGCGGGAAACCCTTGCGAAGAAATCGGCTGAGCGTGAGATGGCAAGAGGCATGAAGCAGTCATCCCTCCAAAAAGGATAGATAGGGCATACTGTCCTAGGAATCCCGATCTCGATAGCCTCGTGAAGCGTTACGCCCGTGCGGCCAGCACTAAATTTCTAGGTTCTTGACTTCTTGGGCGTGCTGCTCGATGAAAAGACGGCGCGGCTCGACCTCCTCGCCCATCAACATCGAAAAGACCTTATCGGTTGCAATCGTGTCTTGTAATTGTACCCGCTGCAAATTTCGAACCTCCGGATTCATTGTCGTCTCCCAAAGCTGTATCGGGTTCATCTCTCCCAAGCCTTTATAGCGCTGAATGGCAAGTCCCTTCTTCCCGCGCTCTAAGATATGACTCAAAACATCCGCAGTGGTCTTATATTGATGCTCGCCATCCGGGTCTGAAATTTTATAAGGGGGAAGCCCCAACCCAATTTTTCGAGGCGAAAGATTGGACAGCTCCCGAAACTCGGCAGAGGCGACTAAGGCTTCGTCTAGATAAAACCGATTTTCATGCCCATTTTGCTGAATACGACAGGAAACCCGAAACGACCCATGCTCTTCGTCCTGCTCAATCGTGAACGAAAATCGTCCCTCCGGAGAGGTTTGCTTTAACTTTCGTTCAATATCGGGAAGCAAATCGGAAAGTTCGCTCCGATTTTTTAGCCACTCCGCATCAAAAGCGGTTTCAGCAACAATCACCCGCAAGAAATCAGAGGGAATCTGTTTTTTTGAAAAATGATCGAGCAACGCCTCAAACGCAATAAATTTTTTCAGCAAAGTTCGAATCCGGGTCCCTGAAATTTTTTGATCCTCGCAAATCAAACTGGTTTCGTTTTGTGCGGCTGAAAAAAGATATTCCCTGAGCGCAGGCTCGTCTTTTAAGTATTGTTCAGATTTTCCGCGCTTCACGCGAAATAACGGCGGCTGGGCAATATAGATATACCCTTTTTCAATCAGCGGAATCATCTGCCGATAAAACAATGTGAGGAGCAGCGTACGAATATGCGCGCCGTCCACATCCGCATCGGTCATAATAATGACCCGATGATATCGCGCCTTTGCGATATCAAAATCATCTCCCACACCGCAGCCTAACGCGGTAATGAGGATCCGAATCTCTTCAGACGAAATCATCTTGTCAAACCGCGCGCGCTCGACATTCAAAATCTTTCCTTTCAGCGGCAAGATCGCCTGAAAACGCCGATCTCGTCCCTGCTTGGCGGACCCTCCCGCTGAATCCCCCTCCACCAAATAGATCTCGCAAAGCGCTGGGTCTTTCTCGGAACAATCGGCGAGCTTCCCTGGCAAGGAACCGCCATCTAACACATTTTTACGCCGAATCAGATCTTTTGCCTTGCGTGCCGCCTCCCGTGCCCGCGCCGCCGTCACCGCCTTTTCGACAATCTTTTTTGCGACTGCCGGATTTTCCTCAAAATATTCGGCCAGCGTTTCATTCACGGCCATCTCGACAATCCCCTTGACCTCCGAGTTCCCCAATTTCGTCTTGGTCTGTCCTTCAAATTGCGGATTGGGTAGCTTGATCGAAATGATAGCGACCAACCCTTCCCGAACATCATCCCCCGATAAGGACTCCTCTTTTTTCAAGATTCCGCGCGCCTGACCGTAACTATTGACCGTTCGGGTGAGCGCCGATTTGAAACCAATCACATGGGTTCCGCCCTCTTTGGTATTAATGTTATTTGCAAACGATAAGAGTGTTTCCGAATAGCTAATGTTGTACTGAACCGCAAGCTCCAAGATCACCCCTGCTTTTTCTTTCTCGACAAAAACCGGCTTATGCAGCGGCGACTTATTTTCGTTGAGCATCTCGACAAACGAACGGATACCGCCCTCATAACAAAACTCCTGCTTATACTCCGTGCGTTCATCTTCTATAAAAATCTTGAGTCCCTTATTTAAAAAGGCAATTTCACGAAGCCGTTGAGAAAGGGTATCGCACGAAAATTCAACTTGCTCAAAGATGGAAGCGTCCGGCCGAAACGTAATGGTCGTTCCGCGCCGCTTGCTTTTTCCGGTCACTTTTAACGGATAAAGCGGCTTGCCTCGTTCATATTCTTGCTGATAGACCACTCCTTCCCGTTTGATTTCGAGCTGTAGTTTCTCAGACAGCGCATTGACAACCGACACCCCGACGCCATGCAACCCGCCTGAGACTTTATAGGTATCGTTGTTAAATTTGCTGCCCGCATGCAAGACGGTCAGCGCCACCTCTGCGGCAGAGACTTTGCGCTCGGCATGAATGTCGGTGGGAATGCCGCGTCCGTCATCAACAACCGTGACAGAATTATCAATATGAATGGTGACGAAAATCTCGGTGCAAAATCCGGCCATCGCCTCATCTACGGAGTTATCTACAATCTCATAGACCAGATGATGAAGCCCTGCCGGGCCGGTTCCGCCAATATACATCGCGGGACGTTTTCTGACCGCCTCTAGCCCTTCCAAGATTTTTATTTTTTCTGCGTCGTAATTCG
>JBBTNS010000020.1:5369-7404 GCA_038067655.1 Nitrospirota bacterium | reverse complement strand
TCGGTGGCAACATTTTCACGCGCCTCTCCCATTTCCGGATTATTAGAGTGCAATACAATCTGTCCGTTCTCCACACTAACTTTCACCGTATCCGATTTTTCTTGAGACAAAATAGAGACCCGCTCCAATGCCCCTTCAAAGGCCAGTTTATTCACTGCGATTTTCTTGTTGTTGCCGCTCGGAATGACTTGCTGATAGTTCGGATAGTTCCCCTGCATGACCCGTGTTGTTAAAACCGTTTGCTTGTATTTGAATGTGAGCAGACCTTTTCCAAAAGTAAGTGTCGGCTCATCACACTCAGCGTCTGCCTTCTCGCTCTTGGCAGCCTCTCCCAAAAGCCTTTTGATCTCTAAAACCGCCTTTTTAGGCAAAATCGCCTGATCCTCCAAAGTTTTTTCCGTTGTTCTCTTGATCACGCCGTCTGCCATTGCCATACGATGTCCGTCCGTTGCAACAAAACGAATCATACTTTTTGATTCATTCACCTTTTGAATTTGGACGAGAAGCCCATTTAATATATATCGAGAATCGTTCTCTCCAACTGCAAAAATCGTCTTTCGAATCAACTTGGACAGCAACGACGACTCAACGGATAGGGTGGTACCCCCCTCCGAGACGGAAAGTGCTGGAAATTCCTCTGGAGGAAGGCCGGCTATCTTAAAATAAGAACTGCCCGATTCAATAGAAAGCCAGTGGTTATCAAGCTCTGTAATCTCGATTAGCCCCTCGGGCAGCTTTCTAACAATCTCAAGTAGCTTTCCTGCGGGGGCCGTCACCTTACCAGGTGTAATGACATTCGCCGGATATTGATCACTCATTCCAATCTCTAAATCGGTTGCAAAAAGTGATAAATTAGGCACTTCTGCCTGATCCACACCTTCATTCACTTCTGTGGACTGATCCGTCGCGGAAATTAAGACGTGAGAAAGAATCGGCATCGCGTTTCTTTTTTCGACCACGCCATTCACTTGCTGCATCCCTGTCAATAGATGTTTTCGCTTTATTTGTATTTTCATTTTTCGTCCCCGCTTATTTTTTTAATCAAGCTATCAACTGTGCTTCTCAATGAAAGGTCTTTATCTTTATCTTTTTGAATTAGCTTACAAGAGTGGATAACCGTAGAATGATCTTTTCCTCCAAAAGCCTCTCCGACCTCCGGGAAGGAGGCCTTGGTCAGTACGCGACAAAGATACATTGCAATTTGCCTTGGAAAAATAATATTTTTTGTCCTTCTTTTTGATTTTAAATCAGACACCTTCATTTTAAAATGATCGGAAACTGCCCTTTGAACATCTTCAACCGAAATCTCTTTTTTGATAATTACAATGGTATCACGGAGAAGATGTTTTGCAAAATCAAGCGTAATTGGCTGCCCCATCAGCGAGCTATGGGCACCCAAACGAATGAGTGCTCCTTCCATTTCGCGCACGTTAGAGCGAATATTTTGCGCAACAAAAAAGGCCACTTCCTCTGGAAGGACTATTTTTTCAGACTCTGCCTTTTTATATAAAATAGCCATCCGCGTTTCAAGATTGGGAGATTGAATATCCACCGTTAGCCCCATCTTAAAACGCGACCAAAGACGCTCTTCAATATCAGACATCTCATTCGCTGGGCGATCTGAAGAAAAGACCACCTGTTTATTCTCTTCATACAATGCGTTAAATGTATGAAAAAACTCCTCTTGTGTCGCCACCTTCCCGCTAATAAATTGAATATCGTCAATTAAGAGCATATCAATACTGCGATAACGGTAATGAAATTCAGCCATTTTGTTATATCGAATGGAGGTCACGACATCATTTGTAAATTGTTCCGTGGTAATATAGACCATCTTACGGTTTGGATTTCTTTCTTCGAAGTAGTTTCCAATCGCTGAAAGTAAGTGTGTTTTTCCTAATCCCACATCCCCATATATAAAAAGGGGATTATACCCTTCTCCAGGAGACTCCGCTACTTTTAACGACGCAGCATAGGCAAACTCATTTCCCGTTCCAACAACAAAAGAAGAAAAGTTATAGTTTGGATTGAGCCC
>JBBTNS010000020.1:0-5269 GCA_038067655.1 Nitrospirota bacterium | reverse complement strand
ACATCATCCTTGATGTACACCAACACATTTTTCCAAATAGAGACAAGCGATAATTCCATTTATAAACCTAAAGTTATAAACATGTGTTTATAACTTGTTAATAAGTAAGAATAGATAGAAGCTAATTACTGTTTTTACTATCTCTGAGAATGTTTTTAAAAGAATATAGATTAAAGGCTGTTTAAAACTTTTAAAAATATAAAGTTTGTATAGTAAAAAATCGTTTTACTCTTTTTTTTAATCTTTTTACAAACAAGTTTTTATTATTTATTACTGTTTATTATTAAATACTTATATAATAATAAACAGTTTGAAGGCCCCTACTAGTACTATTTTACTTTATTCTTTTAAATACTTTAAAAAATTAAAAAATAGTAGGCATAAATTATAGAGAACTGTATCTGAAATGTAATATTATAGTCAATCACACTTATTTACTATTTTAAATCAGTGATTTTAATTGTAAAGACTTATTTATATATGTTAAAAAATTTTTTAACAACTGAGGAAGTTCCAAGTTATTCAGTTGTGCTGAGTTAAATAGTAACTTAAATGACTCGAATTTTAATTTTACTACTCCTTATTGGATGCACAGAAAGATCGTTAAATAATCCTTACTCTAAAAAGGATGAGAATAAGAATATTCTTTATAGCTCATTTAGTGAGAGGCCTAAACATCTTGATCCAGCAAAGTCGTATTCCTCAAATGAAATGGTCTTTACCGGGCAAATCTATGAGCCACCATTTCAATATCACTATTTAAAACGACCTTACACACTCATTCCGCTGACCGCAATAGAAGTTCCAACACCCACATATCTTGATATCAATCATCAACCGCTTCCTAAAGATGCTGAAGCCCAGGTTGCATTTAGCGTGTATGAGATTAAAATTATGCCGAATATTAAATATCAGCCTCATCCTGCGCTTGCAAAAGACCGCTCTGGAACCTATTTTTATCATGAAATGAGCCAAGAAGAACAAAATGAAGTGAATAAACTTTCTGATTTTAATGAGATGGGCACACGAGAATTAACCGCTGACGACTATATTTATGAAATTAAAAGATTAGCCGATCCCACAGTGAGCTCGCCTATCTATGGGTTTATGTCGGAATATATTGTTGGGATGAAAAAATTAAGTGAAACATTGGCGCTCGATTATAAGAAAAAAGAGAAAAAGGGGATGCTCGACCTTCGTTTATATCCGCTTTCTGGCGTGACAATTGTTGATCGTTACACTTATAAAATTACAATCAACGGGAAATATCCTCAATTTATCTATTGGCTCGCCATGCCATTTTTTGCTCCCATTCCATGGGAGGCTGACCGATTTTACTCGCAACAAGGATTAATTGATAAAAATATCACACTCGATTGGTACCCTATCGGAACTGGCCCGTATATGCTGACCTTGAATAATCCCAATCGTCAAATGGTAATGAAAAAAAATCCTAATTTTCATTTAGAGCTTTATCCATCAGAAAGTGGCACGGCCACTCCGATAATAACCGCTTCCGCTGGTCCCGGTGAAAACAATGAAGAAAAAGATCAAGAAAATGAGTTATTACTTCGTGATGCGGGAAAGCCGCTTCCGTTTATAGATAAAGTGGTCTATAGCCTCGAAAAAGAGAATATCTCGGTTTGGAATAAATTTTTACAAGGATACTACGATGCTTCTGGTATTAGTTCGGATAGTTTTGATCAGGCGATTCGGGTTGGGATGGGAGGACAAATTGATCTTTCAGATGAGATGAAACAAAAAAAAATTAAGCTTTTAACGGGCACTACGCCAACCACTTATTATATGGGTTTTAATATGTTGGATGCTGTGGTGGGAGGTTACAGCCCCTCTGCGAGAAAATTAAGAACGGCCATTTCTATTGCGATTGATGAGGAGGAGTCCATTACCATTTTTAATAATGGCCGAGGATCGGTCATGCAAGGGCCGATCCCACCCGGGATTTTTGGATACCAAGAAGGGGCGGCTGGAATCAACCCGTTTGTTTATGATTGGGTGAACGAGAAGCCTAAACGAAAGTCGATTGAGGAGGCGAAAGCGATATTGGTTGCGGCCGGGTATCCATCGGGTCGAGACGTGAAATCGGGCAAGCCGTTGATCCTTTATTTTGACACCACAGGAAGCGGTCCAGATTCAAAAGCCCAATTTGACTGGCTCAGGAAGCAGTTCTCAAAAATTGATATTGAGCTTGTTATTCGAAACACCGATTATAATCGGTTTCAGGATAAAATGACGAAAGGCACAGCACAGATGTTTCAATGGGGATGGCATGCCGACTATCCTGATCCTGAAAATTTTCTATTTTTATTGTATGGCCCGAATGCAAAAGCTGGCAAAAACGGCGAAAATGCAACCAATTATTTAAATCCTGAATTTGACCGGCTATTTGACCAAATGCGAAATATGGAAAATGGTTCAGAGCGTCAAGCAGTGATTGATAAAATGGTGGAGATCTTTCGATTCGACCTGCCTTGGGCGACCGGGTTTCATCCGAAGGTCTTTGGGCTTTATCATGATTGGTACAAAAATGTGAAGCCGAATCAAATGGCAAACAACACGTTAAAATATATAAAGATCAACCCAGAACTTCGCAGAAAGGCGCGGGCACGTTGGAATAAGCCAATTTGGTGGCCTATTGTTGTTTTAGGGATTGTTTTAATCGCTGGAAGCGTCCCGGCCATACTGGTTTACCGGAGAAAAGAGTTGGACGCGAAAAGCCCCGTAAACACGAGTCTAACTGAATGACTACCTATATTGTTCGTCGTCTACTGTATGCGATCCCTATTTTAGTGGGGATTAACCTCCTCACGTTTCTACTTTTTTTTGTCGTGAATACGCCGGATAATATGGCCCGGTTACATCTGGGTGTGAAGCGGGTGACCCCCGAGATGATTGGAAAATGGAAACAGGATCATGGCTATGATAAGCCATTGTTTTTTAATCAGAATCAGGTGGGAAGCGAGAAGCTCACCGATACGATTTTTTTTGAAAAGTCGGTTTTACTTTTTGTGTTTGAGTTTGGCCATGCCGATGACGGCCGGGATATTGGACAGGACATTCGTGAACGGATGATCCCCTCTTTGGCGATTGCCGTTCCAGGTTTGCTGTTGGGGCTTTTTATTAATATTACAGCAGGGATGATGGTTGCTTTTTTTCGAGCGACGTATATTGATTACTGGGGCGTGATTGTTGCTGTGGCAATGATGTCGGTTTCAGCCTTGTTTTATATTATTGGCGGTCAGTTTTTTGTGAGTAAGTTGCTTCATCTGGTTCCAATTTCTGGATTTGGGGATGGGGCGAATATGATTAAATTTTTAGTGTTGCCCATTTTGATTGGGCTTTTATCTGGGATTGGCAGTGGAACGCGATGGTATCGCACGTTGTTCTTGGAGGAGATGGAGAAAGACTATGTTCGAACGGCGCGAGCCAAGGGGCTTTCTTTGTCTTCTGTTCTTTTCGGTCATATATTGAGAAACGCGGCGATTCCTATTTTAACGGGTGTTGTTGTTGTCATTCCGCTTCTTTTTATGGGATCACTCTTGACCGAATCGTTTTTCGGGATTCCCGGATTAGGGAGCTACACAATTGATGCGATTAACAGTCAGGATTTTGGAATCGTTAGGTGTATGGTTTTTCTGGGATCGGCGCTTTATATCGTTGGATTGATATTAACCGATATCGCTTATGCTTGGGTGGATCCTCGCGTCCGGCTTGGAACAGAAGGGGGCATCTAAAAACCTACTGCTCATTCGTGGAGATTGGCGCGCCGCCAGAAGCGAGCGCAATAACCCGCACGTTTTTTGGCTGAATGTTGTATTTTGGCCGTCTTGCAACATACAGACGATTTTTGTCCAGGCGTGTAATACAAACACTGTCTGCTTGATTTCCGCCTAGAACATGATAACTCGAGGTATCCTCTCCGATATAAAGAGCAACATGCCCCGCCTTCCTTCCATCGCTGGTTTTCCTTGTAAAAACGAGAACATCTCCAAACATCGGGGTGTTCGTATTTATTCCAAACGTTCCCCAGTTTAGAGCCCAAAGTGGATCTTTAACAACTTGCTTAGCGCTTCGTTTTGCGACAACAGCCATGAACAGACCGCACCATGGTATTTCGTCAGCTTTGTAAGTGTCGGCAACCGTTCCACCAACTTCCTTGGCCCATTTTATGATCTCAGGATTGTTGACTGAGCCTGGCGCCTCATGGGTATCAAACAATTTGAGTGCCTGAGTGATCATCAAGGGACCCTTTTCCTTGTTTAGCCAAGCATATTTAGTTGGTAATGACATGATGAACCCCCTTTAATTCACTTCGTTATCGACGAACCCTTGAGAGCGCGCTTTAAGAGTCGCTTGGTTCTGGCGAACATCGTATTATAGTTTAGCTCGAGGTTCTCGAGGTCGAGACGCTGATCCAGGTACGACACGTCTGGCGTGTCGACGCCAAAGAGCTGGCGCCGTTCCTTTGTGGTGGCAAGCCGCTCAAGGTCACTCGGCTGCGCGTTCGCGTAATTCTTGAGCCAGAAATGCGAGTACGCGTAGATCAATGACTTGCGCGGACGGTTGGTGCGGTTGTCAAAGGCCATGTGCCGGCAATGTGTGTTGAATAGCACCGCGTCACCTGCCTTCGGAACGATCCTGACCGTGACCGACGAATTCTCTGGCTCGTCCACCGGCGGCTTTGGATTGTTCGTAGCCGGGAGAAAATGGCTCCCGGGAATGAACCCCAGGCATCCCTGCTCAGGATCAAGATCTTCGAAATAGAAGTGTACCTTGGCGAAGAAGTGCGGGCTTGTGGCCAGGTTTATGCCTTGCAACTGGACCAGGTCGCTATGAAATGACGCCGTAAAGGTCTTTCCCGGGAACATAATCCGGGCGTGCGTGTGATTGAGCTGAATGTCTGTCCCGATGGCCTTCAGGAGCAGCGGCCAGATCGACGGAAGATCTGCCAGGTCTACGAATGCATCGTCGACATCAAGAATGTCGGGAATGTCGTAGTAGGGTGCTCGCGCTCGGTGTTCATCCGGAAGCATCTCCCACTCGGCGCGGTGCAGCTCGGCGGCCGAGTCGAACGTTTTTTTGACGCGGGTGACCAGGTCGGCCGGGATGACTCCCGGAAGATGTACGAATCCTTGAGTCTCAAACTGAAGCAACTGTTGGTCAACGAGATCCATTTTTTCTCACTACAAGATTAAAAACAATCGTAACTTATACAACAACAGAGACCATGTGTCAATGTTGAGGATAC
>JBBTNS010000019.1:0-1665 GCA_038067655.1 Nitrospirota bacterium | reverse complement strand
GTTTCTACCCCCGGGTTGCGGGCATCCACATACGTCCGCCCCAGGGCCCTTACCCTTGAGAAATCTGCATGGTACGTCCCAGAGAACCCATCAATCGCGGCAGTGATGTCGCCGGGCGTTCCAACTATGCTGACGGGCAAGTCATGCCTCCTCTCCAGTGCCTAACGTAAAACTAACCCGCCGCGAACCGACACCGCCTAAAAATGCCACGCTTTATACGGTCGGGTTGAGTGACTTGTTATGCGTCACTTGCGACTCCGATTGCCTTTGGACGAATTGCAGCTCTGGCACATAAGCGCTGCATTCTCTAAACGTGAGCGTCCGCCTTTGCTGTGCGGATCAATGTGGTCGAGTGTAAAATCATCCCAAGAAAGGGGCTTTCTACAGCTTTCGCATCGTCTACAGCTATCCGTGTTCCAAAGCAACCGTCGTTGCTCAGAGCTAAATCCGCGCTGTGAGTCCTTTTTGGCGAACAGACTCTCAAGAATACCCCGTAAAATGTTCTCGCGCGACTTGCGTTGGTTGTATTCGTCCGTCGCTTGTATGACGGTGTGGAGGTATTTACGGTAAAGTTCCTGGTCTGGCTTAACTGTCTCAACCTTTCGTTGCTGTTCTCTTAAATCATCTACTTTATTCGAGAATGTCACCAATAAGTCCCATGCGAGCCCGTTACGTTCCCGATCCGTGAGAATCATCCCTTCCTCCTCAAACTTCGCAATCAGCACGACTAGCGAGAAAAAGTCAGCGCCCTTGGTGAATCTCGTGGTATGCAGCTTGGGAAATACTGTTTTGACCCTGTTCAAGGCCATCGTGGTCCTAGACGATGCTTTCAAGATATCGCGTGAATTGAAGCCGTTGGTTTTCATCACGCGGTCAAGAGCAGTTTTTTTGTTGATGACATCACCTTGATGAATCGAAAGCATCAACTCACAGATTAATTCCACATGCTTCATACGTGACATCTGCTCAGTGCTGAGAATGTCCATTTCCTTGAAATACGATTCGTAGCGACGCGCAAGTCGGTCTGCCTCTTTGAGGAATGGGCTGTTGTAATACTTCGCTCGACGCTTTTCCTGCGGTGTTAGCGCTTTGCCTGTTGAATTGATGCGAACGAAAACATCAATAATGTCGCCTATGTCGCCATCCACTTCGATTACCGGAATCCTGTAGCCGGTGATAAGATGCTGGAGCTTACGTTTACAGAGCTTTTTATAGTCGACCTGCTCGCTTTCCTCACTACTGGGAAGCTGCGTCTTGAGTGAATAGATCCCACGCATCTCACCCATGAACATTAATATCGACTCGATTCGTTGTTTACCATCGATAACATCATAGATATACCGGCCATCTTCTTCCCGGCGGTAGAGAAAAATGGCTGGGAGTGGGTAATTTCGAAGAATGCTGTCAATCAACTTGGCGCGGTCGCGTTCAGACCAGACGGATTGCCGTTGGAAACCTGGTTCCAAATTCAGCAACTTGTTTTCGTAGAGATTAACGATATCGGTGATGGTTTTCGTCTCCATGCGATGGGACATTGATGGACGGCTCATGAATTTATAATCCTCCTTTTGGTCGGGCAAAAAACATCCAACGAGACGCCGATTGGTTGTCGCCCAACGTGGCTGTTGAGCCGCGAGCATCGCAGGAAAGAAAGCGTTTTTTGCT
>JBBTNS010000018.1:0-58346 GCA_038067655.1 Nitrospirota bacterium | reverse complement strand
TGCCGATTGCGATGTCTGAAGGATTGCGTTTTGCAATTCGAGAAGGCGGCCGAACGGTTGGCGCGGGCGTAATTTCAAAAGTGATTAAATAGTCCCAACGTGGGACAGCGAGAATGACAGCTTCCGCAGTCTGGGTTTCGACTGCTGTTGGTCGCTGTGGGGAAGGGAAATATTATGCAAGATATTATTACGTTGGCCTGTCCAGACTGTAAAGAGAGAAATTACGCAACGTCAAAGAATAAGAAGAACGATCCAGAGCGTTTGGAGTTAAAAAAGTACTGTCGCCGTTGTAGAAAACATACGCCTCACAAAGAGGTTAAGTGATTCACAGGCCAGTAGTTCCAACCGGTTAGAACGGCGGTCTCCAAAACCGCATGCTGTGGGTTCGAGTCCCGCCTGGCCTGCGGGGGCAAACGCCCCTTGGTGGAATGATGGTAAGTAGGAGCTTGGCTTCGGCGCGTAGCAAAACCAACAGGCTTTGCAAGGTGTGATGCCTCGTTGGGGTGCCTAGAAACAGTTTTTTATTGATTGTGGTTTTTGGCGAGGGGATGTCCCCGCAGTGATTGAATAAATGGAAGCGATAAAAAAGTGGTTTCAGTCGGTAAAGGAGTTCTTCGGGGAGGTAAAGGGAGAGGTCTTAAAAGTCTCCTATCCTACTCGGGATGAAGTGATTGGATCAACAACGGTTGTTGTTGTGTTAACAATCGTCATTACGATATTTCTTGCTGCAACCGACTCTATTTTGGTACGGCTATTGCGGTGGGTGTTTTAGGGGAGAAAACCAGCGAGCGAATGCGAGCGTTGAGGGGGAGGCTCCATCCGGCTTTGCCGGTGGAGGGGGCGACGCGAGCCCCTTTAGTCGTTCGGCTATTGCGGTGGGTGTTTTAGGGGGCAAATCCCCTACAATGAAAATTTAGGTAATCTAAAAGATGGAAAAAAGCTGGTACGTTATTCATGCCTACTCAGGATTTGAGAATCGAGTCCGGACGGCGCTAGAAGAAAAGGTGAAATCTCTGGGTCTTGAAAACCGTGTGGGTCGGATTTTGGTTCCAACGGAAGAGGTGATTCGGATTAAGGGAGGGAAAAAACAGACTTTAACAAAAAAATTCTTCCCTGGATACCTCTTAATGGAGATGTGTCTTGACGATCAGTTACAACAGATGGTGAAGATCACGCCTAAGGTTTCTGGTTTTTTGGGAAGCGGGGAGGAGCCAACGCCTCTTTCTCAACAAGAAGTTGATCTTCTTTTGAGCCAAGTCGATGAGGGAGCATCTCCGTCCCGCGAGAAGACGCAATTTGAAAGCGGGGATTCGGTTCGGATTACCGACGGGCCGTTCTATGGCTTTAATGGTGTTGTCGGAGAGATTCATCTGGATCAGAGCAAGGTTAAGGTAATGGTCTCTATTTTTGGCCGCTCCACTCCGGTGGAATTAAACTTTCTTCAGGTAGAAAAGGTGTCATAATGGCAAAAGAAATAAAAACAACTGTCAAGCTTCAGATTCCGGCTGGAAAGGCCAACCCTGCGCCGCCTATCGGGCCAGCCTTGGGTCAGCATGGTCTTAATATTATGGACTTTTGCAAGCAGTTTAATGCAAAAACACAAGGGATCGAGGATACAATTATCCCTGCTTTGATTACGATTTATACGGATCGTACCTTTACGTTTGTAACAAAGTCACCGCCTGCGTCTGATCTTCTTAGAAAAGCGGCAAAAATTGCCAAGGGGGCGGCTGCGCCGAATAAAGATAAGGTTGGAGCGGTTACGAAGGCGCAAATTCGGGAAATTGCAAAAATAAAGATGCCAGATTTAAATGCCGTGAGTCTTGAGGGGGCAGAGCGGATTATTGAAGGAACCGCCCGAAGTATGGGTGTACAGGTTACGGCCTAGGGGATTGAAAGGATAAACATGATTGGAAAAAGACATAAGGCTGCAGTTGCAAAAGTGACAAAGCCATCTTACACGTTGCAGGAGGCATTTTCTCTTGTGAAGGAAGCAGGATCGGCCAAATTTAACGAATCGGTTGATCTTGCCGTTCGTTTAGGGGTTGACCCGAGACACTCAGATCAGATGGTTCGCGGCTCTGCCACGTTGCCGCATGGAACAGGCAAAAAGGTTCGTATTGTCGTTTTTGCAAAAGGAGAGAAAGAGAAAGAAGCAAGGGACGCGGGAGCCGACTTTGTGGGGATGGAAGACCTCATTGAGAAGATCAATAAAGGCTGGATGGATTTTGATACTGCAGTTGCAACGCCGGATGTGATGGCCACGGTCGGAAAGCTAGGAAAGGTTTTGGGACCGCGTGGTTTGATGCCTAATCCAAAAATGGGGACGGTTACGTTTGAGGTGGCCAAGGCGATTAAGGATCTGCGACAGGGAAAGGTAGAGTATCGTGTAGAAAAGGCCGGCATCTTTCATGGCTCAATCGGCCGAATTTCTTTCACTGCACAGCAGCTTTTTGAAAATGCCTCGACGGTTATTGAGGCGATTATTAAGGCACGACCGGCATCGGTCAAGGGGCAATATTTAAGGGGAATTACCGTTTCGTCTACCATGGGGCCTGGTATCCATGTGGATATTGCTGGAATGGATCACCTCAAATAGAGGGTAGCGTACATATTGTAGGCGGGTTTGCCCCCCCTACCTAGTAAAAGGAATAATAATGAAGCGAAAAGATAAAGAAGTTGTTGTCCAGCGGTTACATGAGAAATTTCAATCCGCGAGTGTTGCAGTGCTTTCTGATTTTTCCGGAATGACGGTTGCAGAAGTCCAAGAAGTGAAAAGTGCCGTTCGCAAAGCCAAAGGAGAATTTAAGGTCATTAAGAATCGGCTTGCCATTCGGGCGGCACAAGGAACAGTGCTGGAGAAGGTGACTGCTCATTTTAAGGGGCCGGTCGCTGTGACCATTGGATCGGGAGATCCCGTTCTGCCGGTCAAAGCAATGAATACACTCTTTGGGCAGCAAAAAAAGCTCAAGATGAAGGTTAGTGTTGTTGAAAATCGGGTTGTTGACCTTGCAGCTTTCAAGCAGATAGCAAAGTTGCCTAGCAAAGAGATTTTGTTGGGCCAGTTAGTGGTCAGAATGAAGTCCCCGCTTTATGGTTTAAGGGGCGCGTTAGGCGGGATTTTGAGTAAATTTGCCAGAACGCTTCAGGCAGTTGTGGAAGCAAAAGAGAAGAATAACTAAATAAAAGGAGATAAGAGAAAATGCCAACAGCAGAAATGGAATTAACAAACGAACAGATTATTGGGGCAATCGAGAAGATGCCGGTACTTCAGCTTTCAGAATTGATTAAGCTAGTTGAGGATCGTTTTGGTGTGACGGCGGCAGCACCAATGGCGATGGCGGCGGGTCCTGCTGCTGGTGCCGGTGATGGGGCTGCTGCGGCTGTTGTTGAAGAGAAAACGGCCTTTGATGTGATCTTGGCGGCTGGCGGCGATAAAAAGATTCAGGTGATTAAGGTGGTGCGTGAATTGACCAGCCTGGGCCTTAAAGAGGCGAAAGATTTGGTGGAGGCTGCGCCTAAATCAGTAAAGACCGGGGTGACTAAGGAAGAAGCCGCAGCCATGAAGGCGAAATTGGAAGAGGTTGGCGCCACGGTTGAGGTTAAGTAAAGACCATCGATTTATAGGACTCCCCGAACCCCTCTTTAGAAAAGAGGGGTTCATTTCTTTCCTTTAATAAAAGGGGGGGGGTGATGGGGTTTCCAAGTTGTGAGTTGATGCTTCGTTGTCTCCTCCTTGAGTTGAAGTTCGCATAAGGGAAAAAAAGAATATGGTAAAAAGCAAAACCGGTGAAGTCATCTCCAGAAAAGATTTTTCAAAAAGTCCTATTAAGGTTGAAATTCCTGATCTGATTGAAATTCAAAAGGCGTCTTATGATCGTTTCTGGCAGCGTGATGTTCCGCCTGAAGCGCGTGAAGATATCGGCTTGCAATCTGTTTTTACAAGCGTTTTCCCTCTCTCGGATTATAATGAGATGGCGGTGATTGAGTTTATTAATTATTCTGCCGGTGTTCCAAAATATGAGGTGACAGAATGTCTTGAGCGAGGAATGACGTTTGCGGTCCCTCTTAAAATACAGGTTCGGCTGACTCTATTTGAGAAAGAGGGCAAGACGAAAAAAGCGCGGGATGTGAAGGAACAAGAGGTCTATTTAGGAGAGCTTCCACTGATGACCGAAACCGGAACTTTTATTATCAATGGGACGGAGCGTGTCGTTGTGAGTCAGTTACAGCGTTCCCCTGGTTGTGTTTTTTCGCATGATAAGGGGAAGACCCATGCCTCTGGTAAGGTGCTTTATTCAGGAAGAATAATTCCGTATAGAGGCTCATGGCTTGATTTTGAGTTTGACTCAAAAGATATTCTTTTCGCGCGGGTGGATCGCAGGCGGAAACTTCCAATTACTGTTCTTTTGGCGGCGTTTGCCCATGAGGAAACTCGCGGGAAAGAGAAGAAATATTTCTTTAAAGTAGGCGATTCCCGTGTTGAGGCTGATGGAATTGAGGAGCTTCTTTTAAGGGCGTTTTATCCGATTGAGGAGATTCGGATTGAGGAGGGGCTTTTCTTCAGAAGGTTGAGTGCTGATATTCATATCGGTGTTCCTTCTCCTGCCACGATTAAGGATCGCCACAAAGAGGTCATTGTCAAGGAAGGGGTTCGTCTTTCACAAACGACACTTTTAAAGCTGAAACAGGAGGGCGCGGATGAAGTGCCCTATCCAAAATCTAATGTTGTCGGTCGTGTTGTCTTAAGCGATATCGTAAATCCAACGACCGGTGAGGTGTTGGTTGAAGGAAATCAGGCCTTAACTGAAGCCAGTTTAGCGAATATTGTTGCGGCAGGGATTTCTACACTGGGTCTACTTTATATGGACAATACCCAATACTCTCCAGTGATTCGTGATACGTTGGCCACAAAGAAGGTGTTATCTCCTCATGATGCGATGGTCGAGGTTTATCGGCGGATCCGTCCCGGTGAAACCCCGACGATGGAGATGGCGCAAAACTTATTTGACAGTCTGTTTTATAATCCAAAGCGGTATGATCTTTATCCCGTTGGGCGGTTAAAGATCAATAAGAAGTTAGGTGTCAATATTCCTTTGACCTGCAGAACCCTGACCCAAGAGGATATCTTAGAGACCGTGCGTTATTTGGTCAACCTCAAGGGAGGAAAAGGGGAGATTGACGATATTGATCATCTTGGCAGTCGGCGTGTCCGGTCGGTGGGTGAGCTATTAGAGAATCAGTTCCGTGTCGGGCTGGTTCGGATGGAGAAGACGATCAAGGAAAGAATGTCTTTGCTGAATCTGGAGACCGCCTTGCCGCATGATTTGATCAATGCAAAGCCGGTGATTGCGGCCATCAAAGAATTTTTCGGCAGCAGCCAGTTGTCTCAATTTATGGATCAGACAAATCCTTTGGCTGAGCTGACCCATAAGCGGCGACTTTCCGCGTTGGGACCGGGTGGGTTGACGAGAGATCGCGCAGGGTTTGAGGTTCGTGACGTTCATCCCTCTCATTATGGCCGTATCTGTCCGATTGAAACACCGGAGGGGCCCAATATCGGATTGATTACTTCTTTGGCGACTTATGCCCGGGTGAACGAGTTTGGCTTTATTGAGTCTCCTTATCGTAAAGTAGAAAACGGGGTTGTCAGTGATACTGCGGAGTTTCTTTCGGCAATTGATGGTGATCGTTATGCGATTGCGCAGGCCAACACGCCCATGAATGCAAAGAAAATGATTGTGGCTGATTCTGTTTCTGTGCAGTCGGGTGGGGAGTTTGTAACCGTTCCTGCGGCAGATGTTCAGTATATGGATGTTTCTCCGAAGCAGATTGTCAGTGTTGCAACTGCGCTCATTCCGTTCTTGGAGCATGATGATGCAAACCGTGCCTTGATGGGCTCAAACATGCAGAGGCAAGCCGTGCCCTTGCTTGTGGCGGAGGCCCCCATTGTTGGAACTGGGATGGAGCAGGTGGTTGCGCGTAATTCAGGATATGGCGTATTGGCAAAGCGGGATGGCGTAGTTGAGACGGTCGACGCATCTCGGATTGTGATTAAGGCGGATCTATCTCGTAAAGAAAAGGCATCGGCGGTGGATAACGAGGAGATTGCCTTTGATGTCTATCGTCTCCTAAAATTTCAGAGATCGAATCAATCAACTTGTTTGCACCAAAAACCGCTTGTTTCTGTAAAGCAGCGTGTCAAGAAGGGGGATTTTCTTGCCGACGGCCCTGCAATGGAATCGGGCGAGTTGGCCTTGGGTCAGAATGTTTTCGTTGCGTTCATGCCTTGGGAAGGGTACAACTTTGAAGACGCAATTTTGCTTTCGGAACGACTGGTTAAAGAGGATCGATTTACCTCCATTCACATTGAGGAGTTTGATCTGGAATTCCGCGATACAAAATTGGGTAAAGAAGAGATGACCTGCGATATCCCTAACGTTGGGGAAGAGGCACTTTGCAATCTGGATGAGTCTGGAATTGTCAGAGTTGGTGCTTATGTTCGTCAAGGGGATATTCTGATTGGAAAGATTGTTCCGAAAGGGGAGACCCATCTTACCCCTGAAGAGAAGTTGTTGAGGGCTATTTTTGGAGAGAAGGCAGGCGATTTTAAGGATGCCTCAATGTATGTGCCTCCTGGGGTTGAAGGAACTGTTGTTGATGTAAAAATATTTGCACGCAAAAGCATTGAGAAGGAGCCGTTGACTAAGAGTTTAAATGTAGAGGAAGTGGCTCGGCTACGTCGTGATCATCAGGATGAACTTCGAATTATTGAGGAGGAGAAATATAAAAAGATTCGTAAGTTCTTGGTCGGTAACTCCATTGGGTCCGATTTGATTGATCGTGAATCAGGAGAGGTTCTCTTAAAAAAGAAGAAAGAGATTACGAAAGAGGTTTTGGATTGTCTTCCTGATGTTGCCTTAAAAGGTTTGATTTTAAACGACATGGATGCGCAGGGAAAGATTGTTCAAATTGAAGATTTTATGAAGGAGCAGGTTGATATTCTTCAGATGAACTATGATGAGAAGATCGGACGGTTGCGGCGCGGGGATGAGCTTCCTCCTGGGGTGATTAAGTGGGTGAAGGTCTTTATTGCCATGAAGCGTAAGGTGCAAGTCGGTGATAAAATGGCTGGCCGGCACGGGAATAAGGGGGTTGTCTCCCGTGTGCTTCCGGAAGAAGATATGCCTTATCTTGCGGACGGTACGCCGGTTGATGTTCTTCTTAATCCTTTGGGGGTTCCGTCCCGAATGAATGTGGGACAGATATTGGAGACCCATTTGGGTTGGGCGGCAAAGGTATTGGGGATTTCTGTGGCAACCCCTGTTTTTGACGGTGCGACAGAAAAAGACATCAAGTATATGTTGGCAGAAGCGAAACTGCCTTCTTCTGGGCAGACCCGGCTTTATGATGGGAAAACAGGCGAGGCGTTCCGGGGAGAGGTCACAGTTGGGCAAATGTATGTGCTCAAACTGCACCATCTTGTTGATGACAAGATTCATGCTCGATCAAACGGACCTTATTCGCTCGTGACGCAGCAGCCTTTGGGTGGAAAGGCACAGTTTGGAGGACAAAGACTTGGAGAGATGGAGGTCTGGGCGCTTCAATCGTATGGCGCGGCCTCAACCCTTCAGGAATTCTTGACGGTAAAGTCCGACGATGTTGCAGGCCGATCTCGTATTTACGAGGCGATTGTAAAGGGAGAGCCGTTCTTAGAGGCAGGCTTGCCGGAATCTTTCAACGTCTTGATCAAAGAGCTTCAGAGTTTGGGGCTTGATGTCGAGTTAATCAAGTCATAAAAAAATAGCCGGTGGAGAGTCTTCTCCACCGGCTGCCTATCATTTAGAAACCCGTTTAAATAAATTTTTTGTTGGTAGAGTGCCCTTTACAGTAGTTCCTCATTAATGAAGATTGCTGCCTTTTTCTTCATGGCGAGGGTATAGGCACGCAAAGCCTTGTCCCGCTTTTGAGAGAGACGACTCTCTTTCTCTCGGACGAGATCAGCGGGTTTCGTTGTCTCAATTTCCAAAATCTCAGAAGGGGTCAAGGCGGCTGCCTGGCCAATGATCTTTTTTGCCTTGCCGACAATTAGCTCTTGACGCTGTTGTTCCTCAAATTTTTCTGCGGTTAGCCGCTCTGACGCTAAAATACGTTTATAAAATTCGCTATTAAATTTTCCATCTTTTTGAAAACTTGGCATTTTCAAAATGGATTCCTGCAATTCGGAGTCGGTTGCCTGTAGTCCCATCCGATTGGCCTCCTGAATCCACAACCGATCTTCTACCATCAAATCAATCACTTGCTTGGGGAATCCTTTTTCGTCAAACTGGTCTTTTAAGAGCTTTCGATAAAAGCGGGACATATTCTTATAAACCCGCCGATACTCCTGTATCGAAATTTTCTCTTCGCCCACTTCAGCCACAACCTCTACATGGTCATTGGCTTGGTCTCCCACCCATGCCAGCGAGATGACAAACGTAATGGCAAGTGCCCCAATAATAATGCGAAGAAGCCAGGGCTTCTCGACGGTCCATTCTCGAACTATTTTTAGCATTTTTTCTTATCCTGTAAGTTAAATAAGCGATCGGGGCGATTTGTAAAAAGACCATCCACC
Source organism: Nitrospirota bacterium (assembly GCA_038067655.1). Taxonomy (GTDB): domain Bacteria; phylum Nitrospirota; class Nitrospiria; order SBBL01; family SBBA01; genus JACPZM01. The sequence goes on along the minus strand of JBBTNS010000018.1, from coordinate 49,732 downwards.
CCCATTTCAATAAAACGTGTCATCTGTGCTTCGTCGTCCACCGTATAGGAATAAAGAAGGAACCCTTCCCGATGAACCTGTGCAACCAGCCGGTTTGTAAGCAACCTCCAAGAAAGATGCAACGCGAAGGCCCCCATCTTGTTTGCTTTTTCAATGGTCGAAGGTTTCACCTCTTTGTCAACAAGATACCCGATTCTAATTGTTGAATCAAGGGATCGGACTTGAAAAAGGGCACGGGCATTAAACGAAGAGACGACAACCCGCTCAATGGCCTGGTGTTGATAAATGGACTCTAATAAAAGACGCGGGCGAATGGCTTTGATCTCCAGATTTAAAAGAAAATTTTGAGGTGTTTGTTTTATCACCGAGGCCAGAGTGGGAATTTTCTCTCCGGCACCTGCATTTATTTTACGAATTTGTGCATAGGTTAAAGTGTTGATTTTATCGGGTCGCCCTGCGATCCGAGATAAATCCGCATCATGAAAAATAATCGGGACGCCATCAAGGCTTTCGCGGACATCGCATTCGAGGCCAGTAGCTCCCATTGCGACGGCCTTCTCAAATGCGAGTAGCGTATTTTCTGGTGCGTGGCCCGAAGCCCCTCTATGCGCCCAGTTGATAAATAAAGGAAACACCTATAAAATTCTCTAAACTGTTAAATGATCTGATGTTAAAAGAACAAATAAAAAAAGTAAAGATCGCGGGGGCGGGGCCGTCTGGACTTGTCGCCGCAATCTGTTTGGCCAAAGCCGGATACAACGTAGAAATTTTCGAAGAAAGAGAGGCGGTGGGCGAGCGATTTATCGGCGATTTTCAAGTGTTGGAAAACGGCAGCGGCGGGACCGACTTTCTCGAAATGCTGCAAAAAATTGGCATCGCAACAAATTTTTTTATCTCGCCTGTTCGTTCTGCCACGTTGTTTGATTACCGCCTCGCATCGAAGAGCGTTTCAAGTCGCGATCCATTTTGCTACTTGATTAAACGGGGGAATGACACCTCACACAAAAAAGTCAGTTTGGATCAGGGCCTATTGAATCAGGCGCTTTGTGCCGGGGTGACGGTTCATTATCGGAGACGTGCCGCTGAAAATGAAGTAGACATCGTCGCAACCGGTCCCGCCCGCGCAGACGCGCTCGCAAAAGAGATGACCTTTTTAACCGATGCAAAAAATTGCACGTTTGTGTTATTTGATAAAAATATCGCTCCCGGAGGCTATGCTTATCTTTTTGTGTTGGATGGCGAGGCCACCCTTGGATGTGCCATTACGCGCGACCTTCCCAAGATGAATCACCACTTCGATGCAGCGCTTTCACGGTTTTTAGAGATTGCCCCCTTTTCAATTACAGATGCAAAGACAGGATATTCCTTCATGGATTTTAGTTTGAAATCCTCCGCCGTTTCCAATCAGAAGCTGTATGTCGGAGAGGCGGGTGGATTCCAAGATTATCTTTTTGGACTTGGCCTCCGTTACGCCGTTCTCACAGGGTTTTGTGCGGCGGAAAGTTTTATTTCGTTTAAGAATTATGACGATCTTTGGAAGGCGCAACTGAAGGAGGCTCAGGACATCAGTTTGGTGAATCGTGCCCTTTATGAATCGGGGGGTAATTTTGGGCTGTCGCAGTTTGTCCGTATGGCGGATCAACACGACTTCAAAAACTATTTGGCCAAATGGCATGCCGCATCATTTTGGAAGAGCAGTCTACTTCCGATTGTGAAGCGGCTTTGGCGGACGCAAAAAAAGTGCGTGCATCCTTTTTCGGAACATTGGTGCAGAGGCAAGACGAGAGACTAGATTTTTTATTGGTAACACAATGAACATAGACGAGGCATATCAGTACTGTCAGAACATTGCCAACAAACAGGGTCCTCATTTTTCTGTCGGGTTTAGATTCTTGCCGAAGCCTAAACGAAAGGCGATTTTTGCCGTCTATGCCTTCTGCCGATACGCGGACGATATTGTTGATGAACGCCAAAGTCAGCCCATTGATCTGCTCTTAAAGGAGTGGGAGGATGAGCTTTACCGCTGTTATCGTCAGGAGCCGTCTCATCCGATCAGCATTGCTCTGGCCGATGCCATTTGCAAATATCCAATCCCCATTGAGGGATTTTTAGGATTAATTTCTGGATGCAAGATGGATTGTACAATCAATCGGTATCCTACCTATGAAGCGCTTTTGGTCTATTGCGACAAGGTGGCGACAACGATTCGTGATCTTTCTCTGCCGATTTTTGGATATCGTAATCCTGTTGCGTATGAATATGGACAGGCCCTTTCTACCGCATTGCAATTGACGAATATTTTGCGCGATGTCGGGGAGGATTTGGATCGCGGCCGCATCTATCTGCCGCTTGATGAGATTGCCTCCTGCGGTTATTCCGAAGCGGACTTGCTGGCAAGGGTCAAAAATGGTGCCTTCTTAAAGTTGGTGCAATTTCAGTCGGATCGGATACGTGCTTTATTCCGCGAATCGTCAAAGCTCTTGTCTCTTGTGGATGCCGATGCGAGATTGGCGCTTTCTCTGATGCGAAAGGTTTATATTGCGTTGATAGACCAGATTGACGCTCGGCCGTTTGATATTTTGGATCGTTCCATTCGGCTTTCGTCGTTTCAGAAGGCTAGGATTGTTCTCTGGGAGATGTTACTCTCCCTCTAAAAACCTGTTGTGAGTTCAGCCGTTTTCGATTGCTGCGCGAAGCGTTTACACCGTCCGCAGGACCTATTTATCGTAGTGATATCGAAATGATACGAAATAGACAATTTCTGATTCTACTTTATAGACAACCCGATGCACGTGATCTATCCGCCGCGACCAAAACCCTTGTAGATTATATTTGAGTGGCTCCGGCTTTCCAATTCCTTCAAAAGGCGATCTCTCAATCTCCCTGATGAGATCATTAACCTTCTTTAATTGCTTCTTGTCCGTATCAAACCAGTAGAGATAATCTTTCCAAGCTTCGCTCGTGAATTGTTTATCCATCCTCTAACAATTCTCTTCGTACCGCTTTTTTGCTCTTTAGCTGTTCAATTGATTTTCTCAGATGGTTTGCGTTTGCCTCACTGCTGAGCAAGTAACTTGTTTCAAGCAAACTATTGTATTCATCAATAGAAAGGATAACGAGATTCTCACTGTTTTTTCGGGTAATAATGAGAGGGTCATGGTCAAAATACGCCCGATCCAGATAGGTTTTTAGATTTTGCCGTAAATCGGAATAGGAAACTGCGTCCATAATATTTGCACCTCCGTACAATATACTGTACGTGCTTGAAATTGTCAACGAAAGTTGTGTGTTCAACCGTTTTCGATTGCTGCGCGAAGCGTTTACGCCGTCCGCGAGGACAAAGTCGTTTTCTTGTGGACGAATTCGATCAAGGCTTCCACATGCTCTTGTGGCGTTTCCGGTAAAATCCCGTGACCCAAATTAAAGATGTGCCCTGGACGATTGGCCGCGCGCATGACGATATCATCCACCTGCTTTTCAAGTTCAGAAATCGGCCCAAAAAGCGTGACCGGATCCAGATTCCCTTGTATGGCAATATCATGACCCACTGTTTTCCAGCCGTCATCCAGCGGAATCCGCCAGTCCAAACCGATCACATCGCCGCCCGCCTCCCGTTGTATTTTAAGCAGCGAGGCCGTTCCGGTTCCAAAATGAATCACCGGTACATTCGTTTTTTTCAACCCGTCAAAAAGAACTTTCATGTGAGGAAAAATAAATTTGCGATAATCTCGATAAGAAAGCGCACCAATCCAGCTATCAAAAATTTGGAGCGTATTGGCACCGGCATCCGCCTGAGCACAAAGATAGTCTATAAGAACCTTCGTGAGTTTTTCCATCAATAGCGCCCAGAGTTCTGGCGCTTCGTACATCATTTTCTTTGTTTTAATATAATTTCGGGAATGACCCCCTTCAATCATATAGGAAGCGAGCGTAAAGGGCGCGCCGGCAAAGCCAATCAGCGGAATGTTGATCTCTTTCCGGACGGAGGAAATTGCCTTCATCACAAATCCCAAATCGGATTGGGGGTCAACTGGGCGTAACACCTCGACATCGTGTTGATTGGAAATGGGGTTGAAGATCGTTGGCCCCTCTCCCTTGATAAAATCGAGCTTGATCCCCATGGGCTCTAGCGGAAGGAGAATATCGGCAAAGATAATGGCGGCATCCAAATCGAACCGTTTAAGGGGTTGCAGTGTGACTTCGGTTGCGAGATCGGGCGTTTTGCAAACCGTCAGCAGAGAATGTTTTTCTCTGACTTTCCGGAATTCGGGCATATAGCGTCCGGCTTGGCGCATGAGCCAAATCGGTGTGCAATCCACCTCTTCACGGCGACAGGCTTTTAGGAAACGATCTTTCAATGTACCTTATCAAAATAGAAAGCAGACGATGGAGTCCCTCGTCTACAAAAGATCAGGGTACTACTCGCAGACATTTCTGTCAAATTTAAAGGACCTCTTAGAGGTGATCTAAGATCGCCCGCGTTGCCGACGACTTATTTAATGTATAAAAATGAATGCCAGGCGCGCCCGCAGAAAGCAGGGCTTTGCATTGCCTGACAGCATGCAGAATGCCAACTTGCTCGACGGCTTTGTCATCCTGCTCCACCGACTCTAGTTCTGAAAGCAGCGCATCGGGAATGCTTGCCCCGCATAATTTTGTAAACCGCTTGACCTGATTGACGTTTGTAATCGGCATAATTCCCGGAATAATTGGAATGCGAATCCCAATTCTTCGTGCCCGATTGATAAAATCAAAAAAATAGCGGTTGTCAAAAAAAAGCTGCGTAATGATAAAATCAACACCGGCATCCACCTTCCGTTTAAGATGCTCTAAATCTTTTTCAAGATCGCGGCATTCAATGTGTCCTTCCGGATAACACGCTCCTCCCAACGAAAAATCAAACTTCTTCCTAATGTGGAAGGCGAGCTCCGAGGCATATGCAAATCCATTCTCACGCGGAATGAACAGCGCTTGGCCATTAGGCGGGTCCCCCCGGAGGACCAGTACATTCTCAATGCCGTCTTCACAAAGCCGATCTAATACAGCGTTGATTTCATCGCATGTTGCGTTCGTACAGGTTAGATGCGCCATCGTTTCAATCTGAAGGTCATTTTTAATTTTACGAACAAGATCTAAAGTTAAATCCCGCGTCGAGCCGCCCGCGCCGTAAGTCACTGAAACAAATGCGGGAGAAAGCGGCTTTAGATGGGAAATGGTCTCAAAAAGATGGATCACCCCTTGGGGGGTTTTTGGCGGGAAAAACTCAAACGAAAAAAGAGGCTTTCCTGCAGAAAATAGGTCTATGATTTTCATAATGGCTGGAGAGTTTATCTTATTTGTCAATTAAAAAACAGGGGACGAATTGATTCACCCAAAATATAGCCCGATGGAGATACGTCCATCCCTATTATTGGGGAAGGGTGCGATTCACGCTAATTGGTATGGACATCCTTAATTCGGATGGAACATCGAGTGTTGTGTGCGCCAAGCCATCGCGTAACCCATACAATAAACATCAGGCCAAATACAGCAGACAGTCCCTATCTGGTAGAGCGGCCCCATTCACAATCTGGACAATCCTGCTCCCTTTACGATATAAACGCCTCTGGGGCCTGCCCCTGTAATGCCAGTATGATTAGGACCTTCGTGATGAAACAAAAGACGGATGCCGCGGCAAAAAAAATTCTTCTACTCAAAAAGACGCTTTCTGAAAAAAATAGAGAGATTGCACTCCTTTCACGCATTGCCCGGCTCATCAGCGTTTATCTGGATATAGACCTTGTCCTAAAAGAGATTGTCGAGCTGGTTGTTTTAGAATCTTCCGCCGATGCCTGCTTGATCTTCCTGCTGGATGATTCTTGTCAGGAGTTGATCTTGCGTGCGTCTAAAAATCCGCATCCCAAATTAATCGGCATGGTTCGGCTGGAGGTCGGGGAGGGGATTACCGGCTGGGTCGCTAAAGAACGAACAGTGGTCGCAATTTCAAAAGATGCGCACAACGATCCGAGGTTTAAATTTTTTCATCGCCTTCCTGAAGATCGTTACCATGCCTTTTTGTCTATTCCGGTGATTAGCCGAAATGAGATTGTCGGGGTGATTAATGTACAGCATAAAAAAGCGCATCATCACTCGGAAGGGGAGATCGCGCTTCTCACGATGATTGGACAGCAGGTGGGCGGCGCCATTGTGAATGCCCGCCTTTATGAAGAAATGAAAAAAAAGGCGATGCAGGTTGATATTCTTTCGAATGTCAGCCGGACAATTACCTCAAACCGTTACATTGAAGAGATTTTGAATCTCATTGTCACGATGACGGCTAAAATGATGAACTCGAAGATTTGCTCGATTATGATTTTGGATCATAAAAAGCGGGAGCTTCAGATTGTTGCGACACAGAGTCTGAGCGAGGGGTATCGAAACAAGCCGAACATCAAGATCGGGGAATCAGTCTCAGGGAGGGTGGTACAGGAACGGCGGCCGATTGCCGTTTTGAATGTGGCCGAAGACCCAATTTATTCGTTTCCGGACATTGCCCGGAAAGAATCGGTTTTTTCTTTGCTCTCAGTTCCCATGATGATCAAGGATCGTGTTATTGGTGTGATCAACAGTTATACGGCGCATCTGCACTCCTATTCTGAAGAGGAGGTTCATCTTTTGTCTGCGGTTGCCAATCAAGCTGCGGTTGCGATTGAGAACACGACGCTTTTTCAGAAATCGTCCGAGATGGAAGACACACTCGCACTCCGGAAGGCGGTTGATCGTGCGAAAGGCATTCTAATGAAGCAGGGGAATCTTGGGGAGGAAGACGCGTTTCGGGCGATTCAACAACAAAGCATGAATATGAGAAAGACAATGCGCGAGGTTTCTGACGCAATTATTTTAGCCAATGAGGTAAAAAAATGAACAAGCAATTTCCCTTACAAGATAAAAAAAATCTGATTTGGCTTGATCTGGAGATGACCGGATTAGACCCTAATACGCATACGATTGTTGAGATTGCCACACTCATTACCGATAGCGAACTAAACATTTTAGCCGAGGGGCCTGTCATTGCGATTCATCACGATGAGGAGACTTTAGCCAAGATGGAGGCGTGGAGTTTGAAAACCCATACCCAATCTGGGTTATTACAAAGGATGATTGATTCACAAATCACAATGCACTTTGCCGAGGAGCAAACGCTTGAATTTATTTTGCGTTTCTGTCCCGCGAAAACCTCTCCCCTTTGCGGGAACTCCATTGGCCACGACCGCCGCTTTTTAGAACGATACATGCCCAAATTTTATGATTATCTTCATTACCGAAATATTGATGTGAGTACGGTTAAGGAGCTTGTTTCCCGATGGTATCCCAAAGGGATTGCGCTGCCAAAGAAAAAAGCGGCGCATCTTGCCCTGGAAGATATTCACGAATCGCTTCGTGAACTAAAATTCTACCGGGAACATTATTTTGTGCTGCGCACGGCGTAACGCTTCGCGCAGCTATCGAAGTCGGTTGAACGTGACAGCCCTCTCGATTACCAGCATTGGAATATCGTTTTCTATGGGGTAGACGAGAGAACAAGCAGAACAAGTTAGCTGTTCGCAGGGGTCGCACCCCTTTTCTTTTTCGTCATGAACCAAATTTCCCTTACATTTTGGACAGGCCAATAATTTTAATAAGTTTTCAGTAAGCATAACACTCCTTCCTTTACTTTATTAGTTTTGTTGCTTTTTCAAGCACCTCGGAAACAGAAACCCCCATCATGCAATCATGTCCAATGGGGCAAACCCGAAAGTCGCATGGGGAACAGAGAACCGCATGATAAACGTACTCAGAAAACGATGTCTCTGGAAACGAGAAGGCAGGCGGGCGCGGCCCGTAAATGCCTAAATGGGGAACCCCTAAAGCCGCCGCAAGATGAATCGGGCCCGAATCATTCGTAATACAAAAATCACATAATGACAAGATTGCCATCATCTCTCGAAGCGAAATATCTAAAATGAGAATTCCCGATTTTGATTTCATGTTATCTAATACGGCTGTCGCCGGAGCCAAATCAGAAGGCCCGCCTAAAATCAGTATTTTCGCGTTAAACTCTTTTGAGAGATGATCCGCGACTTGTGCGAATCGTTCCGGCAGCCACTGCTTCGCCGGGCCTTTCGCGGCTCCCGGGAACAGGCCAATAATCAACGCGCCAGTGGAAATAGAATGCGATTCCAATACCCCTTTGGCGTACGTCACTTCTTCTTCCGTTAAGACAAGCGACATTTCTTTTGAAACTAAAATCGCTCCGGAAAATCGGGCAATCTCTAAATAGGCATCACGTTGATGAATGGGCGCAGTTTTGACTGGCAACGGATTGGTCAATAAAAATCTCCGAAAATCCGTGTCGTAGCCAATCCGAACTGGGATTCTTGCAAAGGCTGTGAGAAGGGCTGATTCAAATGCAGGTTTCATGAGGATTGCCATATCGAATTTTTCTTTTCGCAAAGAGGCAGCAAGGGACAAAAACCCAATCACGCCAGCATGTTTTCCGGATGTCTCGTAAAGAATCGTTCGATCAATTGTAGGATGATGATCAAAAATCGTTGCGATCGAAGGTTTCGCCAAAAGCGTGATGGTCGCCTCGGCAAAATGCGTACGCAAGCAGGAAAGGGCCGGGGTCATCATCAGGGCATCACCCACCCAATTGGGGGCACGCACTAAAATATGTTTCGGGGATCCGTTAGGCATCAACTTTTTTAGTACGCTTGGTCTTCCATCGACGATGAATCCATAGCCACTGCTCTGGCGCTTCTCGGATATGATTTTCAATAATTTTCGTGAACAGCGCTGTTATATTCAAAATGTCGTCACGATGCGATTTGGTCCTCACAATCGAAACGGGCGGATCAATAATCATCCGATGCTTCTTTCCTTCCCGCTTCATAAAAACGGGAATCACTGGCGCGCCGGATCGCAACGCTAAAATAGCGACGCCCTTGTTGGTTGCCGCTTCCTGCCCAAAAAAATCAACAAAGACCGAATCCTCTTCATGTGTGTTTTGATCCAATAAAAAACCAACCGTCTCGCCCTCCCGAAACAGCTTTAAAAGACGCGGGGCATCGGAAAATTTGTTTAAGACAATCATCCCATTCTTCTCGCGCCAGTTTTGTGAAAGCCGATTTAAGTAGGGATTATCTAGCGGACGCACCGTTCCGCATATTGGAGAGTGGTGCGCAAAAAAGACCTTAGGGATCATCTCCCAATTCCCCAAGTGGGCGGTTAGAATAATCACCCCCTTGCCCTCTTTTTTAGCTTCAACGTAATGTGAAAACCCTTCTACCGAAATCCACTCCATGAGACGCGACGACTCCATCTGCAGCGAATAAATCGCCTCAACCAGTGAGACCCCTTGTCCCTTGTACGACTCATAAGCGATTCGTTTTAATTCGATATCGGATTTTTCTTTTCCCAACGCCATTTGCAAATGAGAGATCGTCTCATGCCGATGTTTTGGGCTCGCCCAATAGTGGATGATGCCCAGCAAACGGCCGAGCGAAATGCCTAGCCTCATTGGAATCATTCGGAGTACTCCAACCAAAAGGCAGACAAAGAGATATTCAATTTTATGTCTGATAGACTTAGGCATTCGCTTGATGAATCTCTGCTGCTTTTATTTCAGACGTTTATTTCGTCGAAAGAAAATAAGGTTCCCATAAACCAGACGGTTCTCGAAACACGACATCAACTTGAAGAACAAATAGATCAATTTCAGGAAAAGAAAGCGATTCTATTTTGACCGCGTCTTTTTCAGTAGTCACGATCCATTTTACACCAAATGCCAACGCTTTTTCCCCAATCGCTTTGATTTCAGCAACACTGTAACGAAAATGATCTCGAAAAAAAATAGACGCCTCAATTTTTGCGCCTAAATTGGCGAGAATCTTGATAAAAGAATTTGGATTGCCAATCGCACAAAACGCCAAGACCGATGCCCCTGAAAGCTTCGTCAGCGGATACGATGTTCCCGTTTTCAGATGAACGAGCGCAACCGGCAAAAAAACGGCATGAAGGACTGGGATTGTTGATTCGGGCATCTTAGGGCTTTCCCCTTCTCTCGTTAAAATAATAATGTCAGCACGCTTTGCTGCGGGGAATCCTTCTCGCATCGGCCCTTTTGGAAGGAGGGCATTATTTTTTTCTGTTGTGTCTATCAGAAGTAAGTTTAAATCTCGGTATAAGCGGCGATGCTGAAATCCGTCGTCGAGTAAAATCAGGTTCACGTTAAATTTATCAATGAGCATCTGGCATCCATCGTGCCGTAATTTCGAGACAGCAACGCAAACTCCTGCGGCGGCTCCTGCGGAGGGCGTTTGCGCTTCCCGCAGCTTTCCGGAAAGACGTTTGGCCATTAAATACGGTTCGTCACCACAAATATCGGACGATGTTAAAACGGACTTTCCATCTGATACCAGTGCAACCTTTCCTTGATAATTTCCTTTATAGCCTCGACTCACAATGCCGACGCGATACCCTTTTGATTGATAAAATCGTGCGAGGAAGATCGTGATCGGAGTCTTTCCCGTTCCGCCGACCGTGAGATTGCCGACACTGACCACTTTCGCGGCAACCTGCTTTGGAACGAGGATATTGTATTCGTAAAGAAAATCCCAGAGCCACCAGATAATAAAATATATTCCGGAAAGTGCCGTCTTCATCTTTCACTGCATTGCAGCGCGAAGCGTGTTGCCGTCCGCAGGACCCCACTGCATTTTATAGATTTTTTGATAAGGGCCTTCTTTTTGAATCAATTCGAAATGACGCCCCATTTCAACAATACGTCCCTGATCGAGTACCACAATACAATCGGCGTTTAAGATGGTCGAGAGACGATGCGCAATCACAATCGTGGTCCTCTGATGCATCAGATTCGACAGTGCCTTCTGAACAAAAAACTCGGATTCGGAATCGAGCGCAGAGGTCGCTTCATCTAAAATGAGAATCGGCGCGTTTTTCAGGAGGGCGCGGGCAATTGCCAATCGCTGCCGCTCCCCGCCCGAAAGATTGCCGCCCCCTTTTTCAATGCGTGTTTGATAGCCATTTTGCATCTTGGAAATAAAAAGATGGGCATAGGCGGCCTCCGCTGCCCGCGTAATTTCTTCCATTGAAGCGTCCTTTTTGCCATAGCCGATGTTCCATGCAATCGTCTCATCAAAAAGAATCACCTCTTGACTGACAATCCCAATTTGTCGCCGCAGAGATTCCAACTTGATTTTATTGAGAGCAATGCCATCGAGTAAAATTGATCCGTAGGTCGGCTCAAAAAAACGGGGAAGGAGGTTCGCCAGCGTACTTTTCCCAGCGCCGCTATGTCCCACGAGCGCGATCGTGCTCCCCGCATTGACTGTTAAATTAATATCAGAGAGCGCTGGAGCGTCAGCATTCTGATAGGAAAAAGAAACATGCTCCAGTCGAAGTTCTCCAGAAGCGACTCCAAGCACCAAAGTGCCGGAATCTTTTTCCGTTTCATTTTTCTCATCCAAGATGGCAAAGATGCGTTCAGCCGCCGCAAGCGATTGTTGCAGTGTATTATTGGCAGCAGCCAAGGTCTTTATCGGCGCATACATCAGGATCGTCGCAGTCAGGAACGAGAAGAACTGTCCCGTGGTTAAGGCGCCGTTCATCACCTGAAAGCCGGCGTATCCGATAATGAGCGCAACCCCCGTTGCGCTCATTGTCTCCATCAGCGGCGGGGCAATCTCTCCAATTTTGCTTGCACGAAGAATTTCATGAAGATAGGCCCGGTTTTTTTCTCTAAACCGAGCCGACTCAAATGGCTCTTGACCAAAGGTCTTTACGGCGCGAATACCATGGAGCGTTTCCTGAAGGTGCGCGGAAGTGGCACCTATCTTTTCCTGTCCCAACCCCGCAATTTTTCTAAGCCGCAAGGAAATTTTGGAAAGGGGAAGGATAAAAAGTGGAATGGCAAAAATCGCCAGAAATGCCAGCTTTGCGTTTTGATAAAACATGATACCGGTGAGTGCCACCAAGGTGAGCGGCTGGGAAACAAGCTGTTTAAATACGACAGCAACGGCAATTTGCAGCTGGCCCACATCGTTTAGGACATAAGACATGAGCACCCCCGTTTTATACTGAGCGTGCGATTGTGCCGACAGACGGATGAGATGGCTATAGAGCCGCTCTCGAATATCGCTGACGATTTCTAATCCAATCCGCTGCCATAAGTAGTTCTGTCCATAAGCGGCAAGGCCCTTCAAGAGGGCAATAACGATGATTGCCAATGGAACCAGCATGAGCATCCCTCGATCTTTTTGAATAAAAAGATCGTCCAATAACGGCTGCATCAGCCAAGCATGGGCCGAGGTGAAAAGGGCGAAGAATGCCCCGCAGATAAATGCAAAAAAAACAAGCAAGCGGTATGGCTTTAAGTATGAGAGCAATCGAAGATAACGGGTCATTTTGTCCTTCGGACGGCGTAACGCTTTGCGCAAACTACAAAGTTCATTCTATTTTTGGGCACTCTTATCTGAATGAAGCATCTGGCAAATAACCACTGCCGCCCTGTGGGAAGCGCCTCCTATTCCCAACTTTTCCGAAACGTCTCCTAAATCGTCTCGCATCTTATCATATCGCACACGATCGGATAAAATCGTTTTAATTTTGCGACAGATCTTATCGGGTGTCGCCTCGTCCTGAATCAGTTCAGGTACAATTGCTTTTTCTGCAACAATATTGACAAGACTCACCGAAGGCAGATCAATGAGCAGTCGTGCCAGCCTGTATGTCATATAAGACATTTTGTAAATCACGACCATCGGTGTTTGTGTGAGGGCGGCCTGCAGCGTAACGGTCCCCGATGCCGCAATCACCGCATCGGATGCGCGCAAGACGGAATAGATTTCCCCGATCACGAATCGAATCGGAAGAGAGCACTCTCGCGTAAAATGAGCGACAAAAGCTTGAGATAACGTAGAGGCGATTGGAATGAGTATTTGCAACGGCATTCCCTGTTGCGATAGCTGTTCTGCTGTTTTTAACATCACGGGAAGCAATCTTTCGATTTCTGTTTTTCGACTTCCGGGCAAAAGGCCCAGCGTGGCCATTGCCGGACTTAATCCCAGCTCCCCCAAATAATGATCCTTTGAAAAGGGTGCTTCTAGCACCCGTTCCGCCTCATCGAGTAACGGATGTCCCACAAACTCACAAGGAACATTTGCATTGCGATAAAACGACTCTTCAAAAGGGAAGATAACCAGCATTTTGTCCACTCGTTTAGCAATGGTTTTAATCCGGCCTTTCCGCCAGGCCCAAAGCTGCGGTCCGATATAATAGACCACCGGGATATTGAGTGTTTTGGCAAATTTTGCAACGCGCAAGTTAAAGTCCGGGAAGTCAATAATGACCAGCAAGTCGCAGCCCTCTTGTAAAATTTTCTTGGCCGTTTGATATCCTTCCCAAATGGTCCCCCATTTAGAGATGACTTCTGAAAATCCGACGATCCCCAGTCGTGCGCTATCAAATCGGACATCCACCCCGGCGCGTCGCATTTCTGATCCGCCGATGCCGACGATCTGAAGCGAGGAATCCATTTGTAGGAGGGCTTCGGCTAAGTTTCCACCATGAAGATCTCCGGAGGCCTCTCCCGCAATCATCATGATCCGTGGTGGAGTGCATGCTTTGTTCAATTTTATTTTTGTCCCCATTATTGACTAAAATCACTTGGACTCAATATTGTTATCCTTATTATATGGCTTTAGTAATGAGCGGTCAATTGGGGTCGTGTTGCGAAGGGCCGCTCATTATTGACGTAAAACGGAAGCGTCCATTTTGTTTTTGGTATCACAATTTTATTATAAATTCTTGACTTATAGAGACTATTCATGCAAAAATTCGCCGCTTATTCTATAGAAATACCCTTTCGTCAATTATCGTGAGGTCATACACATGGCGCTAAAACCAGAAGAAGTCACATCCATTCTAAAAGCAGAAATGGGGGCGTATGAGCAATCGCTCCATGTCGAAAGTATCGGAACCGTTTTACAGGTGGGAGACGGCATCGCCCGTATCTACGGGCTGACCGATGCGATGGCCGGAGAGATGGTTACCTTTCCAGAAGGTGTGACGGGCATTATCTTAAATCTGGAAGAAGATAATGTTGGGGCAATTCTCTTTGGCGAAATCCACAAAATTAAAGAAGGTGACCTTGTTAAACGAACTGGAAAGATTGCACAAGTCCCCGTCGGAGATGCGATGCTGGGCCGCGTGGTGGATGCGTTAGGCCGTCCGATTGATGGCAAGGGGCCGATCCTAACCGAGGCATCCCGGCCGCTAGAGGGTACTGTTCCGGGGGTGATTGAACGGCAGCCGGTCAAAGTTCCCGTACAAACCGGAATTGTGGCCATTGATGCAATGATTCCAATTGGGCGCGGACAGCGTGAGTTGATTATCGGAGACCGCCAAACTGGAAAGACCGCGATTGCGCTCGATACGATTATCAATCAAAAGGGGAAAAATCTTTTTTGTGTCTATGTGGCGGTGGGACAAAAGGCCTCCAATGTCGCGGCACTAGTGGCCACGTTGGAGAAAAATGGCGCGATGGAATACAGCATTGTGGTCGCGGCATCCGCTTCTGAAGCAGCTTCAATGCAATATATTGCCCCTTATACCGGATGTGCCATTGCTGAACATTTTATGTACTCCGGCCGAGATGCCCTCATTATCTACGATGATCTCTCCAAACATGCGCAAGCCTATCGCCAACTCTCACTTCTATTAAGGCGGCCTCCGGGCCGTGAGGCGTATCCGGGGGATGTCTTTTTCTTGCATTCTCGTCTTTTGGAGCGCAGCGCGAGACTCTCCGACGAATTAAAAGGGGGCTCCATGACCGCACTTCCTATTATTGAAACCCAGGGAGGGGATGTATCGGCCTATGTTCCAACGAACGTCATCTCCATCACGGACGGACAGATTTATTTGGAGACGGGGCTGTTTTTCTCCGGAGTTCGTCCAGCAATTAATGTCGGCCTTTCGGTCTCTCGTGTGGGCGGCAACGCGCAGACCAAAGCAATGAAAAAGGTAGCAGGAAAGTTACGGCTTGATCTCGCACAATATCGGGAATTGGCCGCGTTTGCCCAGTTTGGCTCTGATTTGGATAAGACGACATTGGCACAGTTAAATCGTGGTGCGAAGATGGTTCAGCTCTTAAAGCAAAATCAGTATAAACCCCAGTCCCTTTCGGCCCAGGTGATTGCCCTTTATATCGGGACAGCGGGTTTTTTGGACGACGTTCCAACCGATAAGGTAAAAAAGTTCCAAGTGGCCTTCTTGGAAAAAGTTGCGACGCATTATAAAGAAATTGCGGTCTCTATTGACCAAGACAAGGTTTTATCCGACGAGGCGATTAAGAAACTAGACGATGCGGTGAAGGCATTTAAACAAGAAACCGCAGGATCCTTCGCATAACCTCCCCTCCTTAGTTAAGGAGACCGGAACGCCGGCTGCGGGGGTAGATGGTTTGAGGCACATTTATGGCTGTATTAAATTACAGAAGTCTGTTGGGGCGGATTCGGGCTGCCCAAAAGACACAGCAGATTACCAAGACCATGCAAATGGTTTCCGCCTCTCGTCTCAAAAAATCGCTGGAAAAATTCCAGCAGTCCAAGCCTTATTTTGAAAAAACACGGGAAATTTTATCCCACCTAAAAAACTCCGGGATGGAAATTCATCATCCGTTTTTTGAACAGCGGACGGTTCAATCAGTTGCGTTGGTGGTCGTCACATCCGATCGGGGTTTATGCGGGGCATACAATGCTAATATTATTCATTTTGCAGAATCATTTCTAGAAAAACAGAAAGATAGCAAGGCGGAACTGATTTTAATCGGTAAAAAAGGATACGACTATTTCAAAAAGAGAGATGTTCCTATTTTTCAGAGCTATCTTGACTTGGCAGGGAAAACCGATTTTGCAAAGATTTCACAAATTACCGATCAACTAACAGGTGCGTATCTATCTAAGCGGTTTGATGCCATTCATCTGGTCTATACTGCTTATAAGTCGGCCCTTTCGATTAAACCGGCCTCACAAACTCTCCTCCCGCTTTCTCCTCCATCAGGAGAGGTGTGTGCTAACAGCAAAACTTTTTTAGAGCCAACAGGCGCTGAGATTCTCGCACGGATATTATCCACTTATGTTGCCTCTAAAATTTACGTCTCTTTAATGGAGGCGTTTACAGCAGAGAATTCCGCTCGAATGATTGCCATGAAAAATGCAACCGACAACGCGAAAGAGATGATCAAAAATCTAACACTGCTTCGGAATAAGGCGCGGCAAGCGGCAATCACAAAAGAACTATTAGAAATTGTTACAGCCGGTGAGGCCCTCAGAGGCTAGGGCGGTCCGTCCGCCTACGGGATGGACAGCTCCCGTTGGTCGCTGTAGCGTAAAGATGCACGACAGGAAGAAATAAATAGACTTGCTCGGATTAGCGTCAGTGAAAATTAAAGAGGGGGAATAAAAATGGTAGAAGGAAAAGTTATACAAATTATTGGTCCAACGGTGGATATCGCATTTCCATCGGGACAGATTCCGGCCATCGGGAACGCTATTTTAGTCGAATATGCCGCACCCGGCAAAAAGCTGACCGTAGAGGTTGCCCAGCATATTGGTAACGATATGGTTAAATGCGTCGCAATGGGGACGACCGACGGCTTGGTTCGTGGAGCAAAAGCGGTTGACCTCGGACAACCCATTTCCGTTCCAGTGGGAGAACAATCGCTTGGCCGTCTCTTTAATGTGTTAGGAGAGCCGATTGATGGGAAAGGCCCAGTACCCAATCCAGATTTACGCTGGCCAATCCATCGCGCCGCGCCAACATTAGAAGACCAAGTTCCAGTCGCGGCAGTTTTGGAAACAGGCATTAAGGTCGTTGATCTGCTTGCCCCTTATGCAAAAGGCGGAAAGGTGGGTCTTTTCGGCGGTGCCGGGGTCGGCAAGACCGTCATCATTATGGAGCTCATTCACTCCATTGCAATGCAGCACGGCGGTTTTTCTGTTTTCGCAGGGGTGGGGGAGAGAACCCGAGAAGGAAACGAGCTATACGCAGAAATGACGGAGTCTGGGGTGCTTGATAAGGCTGCCTTGGTTTTTGGACAGATGAATGAGCCGCCGGGGTCGCGTCTTCGTATTGCCTTAACTGGCTTGACGATGGCTGAATATTTCAGAGATGAAAAACGCCAAGATGTCCTTCTTTTTATTGACAATATTTTCCGGTTTGTGCAGGCCGGGTCGGAAGTTTCCGCTTTGTTGGGAAGAATTCCGTCTGCCGTCGGCTACCAACCCACGCTGGCCACCGAAATGGGAATGCTTCAAGAGCGGATTGCCTCCACAAAAAAAGGTTCTATCACGTCGGTGCAGGCGGTCTATGTGCCCGCGGACGATCTGACCGATCCAGCACCGGCCACGACGTTTAGTCACTTGGATGCGACGACGGTGCTTTCACGTCAGATTGCCGAGTTGGGAATCTACCCTGCGGTGGACCCGCTTGATTCCACGTCTCGATTGTTGGACCCGAATATTTTGGGTGATGAGCATTATCAAACAGCGATGTCGGTTCAGCGGATTTTACAGCGTTATAAAGAGTTGCAGGATATTATTGCTATTTTGGGCATGGATGAGCTTTCAGAAGAAGACAAGCTGACCGTGCAGCGGGCAAGAAAGATCCAGCGATTTTTGTCGCAGCCATTTTTTGTGGCAGAGGTTTTTACTGGCGCGCCAGGTCGGTACGTCAAGATGGCTGACACCATTAAAGGGTTCAGAATGATTATTGATGGGAAATTAGATGCACTCCCAGAACAGGCCTTTTATATGGTCGGGACCATTGAAGAGGCGCAAGAAAAGGCCGCCAAGCTAAAAGGATAACCCAAAATGGCATCTTTTAACCTGACAATTGTTACGCCTGTTGAGGTTTTTTTTCAGGGTGAAGTGGAATCCCTTGTCGCGCCTGGGGCTTCAGGCTCTTTTGGGGTGCTGATGAATCATGCGCCATTGATTGCGACGCTTGATGCCGGGTTATTCAGAATGACGACATCTGAAGGGGAGAAATCTTACAAAATTGGCCCCGGCTTTTTTGATATTTTGCAAAATCAGGCCACGCTGCTCACCACGACCATTGAGGGAGTGGGTTAGTTTAAAAAATAAGATGTCATTCCGGAATGCCTCTGTCCGGAATCCAGCCTTTCTGAAAATTCTGGATACCGGCCTTCGCCGGTATGACGAATGTAAAATGACCGACCACGACCATTGAGCCATCTCCTCATAGATATTCCGCCCCGTCTTGCAATCTCACAACAATTGCCTGATGGGCGGCAGAAAAAGCGTAATCGCTCAGTTCCAAGATCGAAACCCATTTGAGCGCGGGATCAGACACGGTTCTTTTTTTGACCGCACCAGAAAAAAGATGCAGTGTCATCTTAAAGTGGGTAAATGCGTGTTGAATTTTAACGTCTAATGGGGATAAAGAAACACACTGCCCAATCTCTTTTTCAACCAACGCATTGATCTCACCATCCCCAATAAACTTTCCTCCCGGAAACTCCCATAATCCGCCCAATAAACCTTTTTCTGGCCGCTTCTTAATCAGAACCTTCTTGCCGCTGTAAATAATGGCCGCAATAAAATCGTAGTGCGGTACTTTCTTTTTAGCCGTTTTCTCTGGAAGTTTATGGGCAAGCCCCTTTTGATAGGCCAGACACCCGCGAGAAACAGGACAGGCGGTACAGTTTGGGGATTTTGGAACGCAGATTGTTGCGCCCAAATCCATAATCGCCTGTGTAAATAAGTCGGCATTTTTTGGGGGGAGAATTGCCTCTGCATGCTGCCAAAGCGTCGCAAGATTATTTTTTTCTTTGAGATCGCCTAAAATACAAAAATAGCGGGACAATACCCGTTTGACGTTGCCGTCTAAAATCGGGTGACGTTGTCCAAAGGCAATATTGAGGATGGCGCCAGCCGTTGAACGCCCAATACCGGGGAGAGAAACAAGATCATCAAAAGATGAGGGAACTTTCCCGTTATGTTCGCAAACCACTTTTTTTGCAGCTAAAGAAAGATGACGCGCGCGGGCATAATAACCCAGTCCCTGCCAACATTTTAAGACATCATCTATTGAAGCCAAGGCAAGTGCATGAACGGTTGGAAATCGGTCAAGAAATCGGTGGTAATACGGAATGACCGTTGTGACTTGTGTTTGTTGTAGGAGTATTTCAGAAACCCATATCGTATACGGGTCGGTCGTTTTTCGCCACGGGAGGTCGCGGCCGTTCTTGCGGTACCAGTGAAGAAGTCGTGTGGAGAATGTGCTCACGGGTTAACCACCTGAAGGCTCCGCCTCTTCACTGCTTTGTTCCCCCGTCTCGCTTTGGTAGTGGGTACTTTTACATTTGTCATACCGGCGGAGGCCGGTATCCAGATTTTGATTTGTGGATTCCGGCTAGAAGCACGCCGGAATGGCGGATTATTTTTAAAAATGATCCACTACCCCTCGTTTTGCATCTGTTGTGCCAGCCTTTCCCAACCCTCTAAACCTTCCGGCCCTATTCGAGGTTACCCGCCCGCTTCACTCTTGCTTCAGAGCCAGGATCAATATCCCACGCGCCTCGGGAATTTCCGCGAAGGTCATTCTCTTGAAAGACACCGCCTCCGTCTTCTCCGATCCAAATACCTTACCAGTCGCTTTGATTACGATGTCACCGCACTCGCCGTCGCCGACAATCTCGACGGGTTTGTCAATCACAACCCCTTCCTTGTACAAACCGGGCCGAACCAAAATTCGGGTTCCGGGTAAGGGACTCCCCAATGTCTAGACAAAAAATGGGCTCCTATTTGGTGGATTGAGCCTGCCGCTTAGGCGTTCACGAAGCTGTGTCAAACGCCCATTCTCGTGTTCGTCATCCAAGTGAACATAGCTCATGAAGGCGATCGGGTTTTGGCTCACGTGACTCCCCTTCCTGCATTTATGGGGTCTGACGCCCTGTGCCGCTCACGACGGTTTTTAGAGGTGCCCATCTGGCGAATTAGCGAAAAAGGTCGGCAAGATTAAAGGAGATGCCGTCAAAGAGGTCGGAGGTCACCTTGCCTTTTGGAGGGGGTAACGAACGAAAATGGCCTCGGAAGAGACGAAACATCTCCAATTGTTTTGTCTCAGGGTCAATCAACCAGTAATGTGAGACGCCGAACTTTGCGTAAAGGTTGGACTTCGTGATTCGATCGGTCTTCTCCGTTGTGGGAGAGAGTACCTCCACAATCAGATCGGGCGGGCCTTCAATGCCGCGTTCACCGACAAGATGGCGTTTCTTTTCAGAAAGAAAAAGCAAGTCGGGCTGCACCACGTTGGTGTAAGAGAGAATGACATCAATCGGAGAAAGGTATATCTCCCCAATCGGGTGCTCTTCAAGATAAGTTCGTATAACCCAGTAAAGATTGCCAATTGCTTTTTGATGTTTAGGTCTTGGCGCGGGACTCATAAGAATATCTCCTTCGATAATCTCGTATCGTTTCCCGTCATTCGGAATTGCGGCATAATCGTCATACGTGAGGATAATCTCACCGGCGGGAGGGCGGGATAAAACAGCGGTCTTCATTGATCTTGTCCTTATCTAGGGCATCTCTACAGTGAGGAAAGGGTAACAACGCGGGATTGCCCTCTTTGGACGGCACAACAAGCCCTACTTCTTAATATACGATTCGATCTTTTCAATCACCTTATTAGGAGTGGTTGTCGCCTTGATTAAAAAATCGTTTGCTCCCGACTGAAGCGCTTTTTGAATCTCCTCCGGCGCGCCTTTGGACGAGAAGACAATCACCGGAATTTTATTCAATGCCGGAGAGGCACGCACGGCTTGAAGCACCTTAAAGCCGTCCATCTCGGGCATCACCAGATCAAGAAGAATTAAATCCGGTTTTTGTGTCATCATCGACTTGAGTGCTTCTAACCCATTGGTGGCAACGCGAGTGAGATAGCCTGCAGAAAGCAGTTTGGTCATATAGACTTTTCTGTAAAACTCGGTATCATCAACAATAAGAACGCTTCCCTTCATTTTTTTAGCTCCAACAACTCTTTTTTAAGCTCTGCCAATTCTCTTTCCATCTGTTCTAGACGTTCCGAAGTCGGATCGGGCAACTTGGTGTGGTCCAACACCTCCTCTTCCAATGGCCGTTTCAAAATCTTACCCGGAATCCCGACTACGGTAGCATGTTCTGGCACAGATCGCAAGACCACTGCGTTGGCACCAATCCGAACATAATCGCCAATATGATGCGCCCCTAGCACCTTTGCCCCGGCACCAATCACCACATGATTCCCAATCGTAGGATGCCTTTTCCCGGTCTCCTTTCCGGTTCCACCCAATGTAACGCTCTGATAAAGGGTGACATGATCGCCAACCTCGGTCGTCTCTCCAATAACCACGCCCATGCCGTGATCTATAAAAAACGAGCGTCCAATGGTCGCACCAGGATGAATCTCAATCCCGGTCAAAAAACGACCAATATGAGAAAGAACCCGGGGGAGGACGGGAATACGTATCTTCCACAAAAGATGTGAAACACGATAGATGAGTATCGCGTGCAACCCCGAATAGGTCAATAGCACTTCAACAATATTGCGCGCGGCCGGGTCTCGCTCAAAGCAAGCCCGAATATCTTCATAGATCAGTTTAATTATATTAGGCATCTGTCGTTCGTGCGAAGCATTACGCCGTGCGCAGCACCTCAATGATGCAAACGGCTTGAGCGGCAATTCCTTCTTCTCTCCCGATAAAGCCGATCCCTTCGTTAGTTGTTGCCTTGATATTGACACACGATGATTCAATATTCAAACACCGACTTATATTTTCTTTCATTTCATTGACATGCGGTGAAACCCTCGGCCTTTCCGCAATAATCACGCTGTCTATATTAACGATATGACATTTTTTGGATAGTAACATTTGAGACACTTCGCTCAAGAGTACCAACGAGTTGATTCCCTTCCACTTGGGATCGCCTGAAGGGAAATAAATTCCGATATCGCCCAAACCCGCTGCTCCGAGTAAGGCATCGCATAGGGCGTGCAATAACGGATCGCCGTCGGAATAGCCAACCATCCCTTTCTCGTGCTCAATCGTCACGCCGCCTAACCGGCAGGGGAGTCCCGCCTCTAGACGGTGAATGTCATAACCGATTCCGATACGCATCATATCAAACGCTCCCGGGCAATTTTTTCGGCCCGATTAAAATCAGATGCGGTGGTAATTTTAATATTGTCGATCTCTCCTTCGACACACAAGACCGGATATCCCATCCGCTCAAAAAGCGCCGCTTCGTCTGTCCCGACAAAACATTCGGCTTTCGCATTTCGAATTGCGTCGGACAGCAATCCCAACGGGAAAACCTGAGGGGTTTGCGCCCCCCAAATTTCGTCCCGTGAAAGTGATCGCATAATTTCACCACGAGGCGAGACTTGCTTTAGCGTATCGGTCATTGGCATCGCGGCAATGGCACCGCATGACAAAGATGCCGCTTTGATCACCCGTTCAATTAGCTTGGTTGTCACAAATGGCCTGGCCCCATCGTGTATCACAACAAAATCGGTCTGATGATAATGCCTTTCCAAAAAAAAGAGACCCGCTGCAGTTGAGTCCTGACGGGACGAGCCCCCTTCAACAACCCCTTTTATTTTCGAGATCGGATGGCGTTTTATTAAATCTTCAAAATGGGCTTGATCGCATTTTGCAATAACGCAAACAATCGTATCAATGAATACAGAGGCTTGAAAGACCGCCAGCGTTTGAATCAGAACAATCTCGCCCGCAATCGAGGCAAATTGTTTTTTTAATGTACCGCCCGCCCGTTTTCCTGCGCCGGCCGCAACAATAATCGCATGAGTCATTAAAATAATATAGGAAGATTGTATATCATAGGCTAGTTCTTCGCTCTGGTAATTCTCCCTTTATCCTCGCAAAGATCATTCTCCCGCCTGGGTTTTGTAACATGCTGGTCACCGAGACTTCGACTCTTTTCCCAATGGATTTTCGGGCATCATCAATCACAATCATTGTGCCATCTTCCATATAAGCGATCCCTTGTGATGGCTCTTTCCCCTCCTTTGAAATAAAAACACTCAGAACCTCTCCTGGAAGGACAACGGGCTTTAACGCGCTTGATAGTTGATTAATATTCAAAACAAAAACCCCCTGAAGCGTAGCCACTTTGTTGAGATTCATATCATGGGTCACGACCTTTGCCGAAATCTGTTTTGCCAACGCAACAATCTTTGCATCCACTTCACGGATATTTGGAAAGTCATCATCCACAATACGAAGATCGAAGTTTGCAAGCTTCTGAAGGCGGTGAAGAATATCGAGGCCGCGTTTCCCTCGAACCCGCTTGCTGACCTCCCCCGAATCCGCAATATATTGCAGCTCCTGCAGAACAAATTGAGGAATAATAAATGTCCCCTCCAAAAAACCAGTCTCACAAAGGTCGGCAATTCGTCCATCAATAATGACACTGGTATCCAGTATCTTGCTCGTCGCGCCCTCGCAGCCCATCTCTCGGCGCAAGGTCAAAAGGCCAGGCGTTTTCTCAATCTTTAACGCAAAGACAATTCCAAGCGTGATGAAAAATAAGAGCGAGCAAATCTTCCAGACGACAAATGAGGTGGTCGGTAGCGGAAATAAGATCGGATCAATGACAAAATAGGCGAGGCTGCTGACAAAAAGCCCAGCAGTGAATCCAAATAGCGCCCACAAAATTCTTTTGGCACTCAACATATCGTTTCCCTCTACTCAAAAGCGAACGAAAAAAGAAGTCACGAAAAGACAGAAGGAAGCCTTAGCCGTTTTCTGGAGAGAGATTGATAAAAAATCTATTTCCTTGACGGTTAATAAGAAATAGCACAGAATCGCCCTTTTTTATTTTTGAAAAAAGTCTTTCGTAACCTTTTAAATCAGAGACTGCCTTTCTATTCACTTCCATAACGATATCCCCCTCCCGAAGCCCCGACTCTTCGGCAAGACTTCCAGTCTCTACCTGTACGATCACAACCCCTCTCTCCTTTGGAGAAAGATCAAACTGTTCCGCTATTTCGGGAGAAATATCGTGTACGGAAAAACCAAAAAGCCCGGCGGGCTCCTGATCGAGCTCAAAAAACTCCCCCTTTTCCCCCTTTTGTGCCACCTCTTTCGGCTGTTCGGAGAGTGTTACGGTAATATCCTTTTCTTTTTTGTCCCGCATGATTTTCAAAGAGGCACGACTTGAAACAGACGCTCGCGCAACCAGATTGCGTAAATGACTGGCATCGTCAACCTCGTGTCCCATGAAAGAGAGAATGACATCGCCTCGCTTAAGCCCCGCTTTTGCCGCAGGGGAGTCGGGCATGACATCCGTCACAAGCGATCCTTTGGAATTCTCTGCAGAGAGTCCAAATTCTTTCCCCAATGCGGGGGTAATATCTTGAATAGAAACTCCCAGCCAGCCGCGGGAAACCTTGCCGGTTGCAACAAGAGAGTCCATAATGGATCGAACCATGTTGCTGGGTACGGCGAAACCCACCCCCATATAACCGCCGCTTCGCGTGAAGATCGCGGTGTTAATCCCGACTAACTCCCCGCGAATATTCACCAACGCGCCCCCAGAATTGCCCGGGTTAATCGCGGCATCGGTTTGTATAAAATCTTCATAATCAGCAATACCAACATTGGCACGTCCAATGGCCGAGACAATCCCCATCGTCACCGTTTGGTTCAAGCCAAACGGATTTCCAATGGCGACCACATATTCTCCCACCTCCAGCTTGTCAGAGTCGCTCCACGGAACGGTTGTTAAGTCGGTTGCGTCAATTCGAATAACCGCGATATCACTTTTTTTATCTTTTCCAACGACCTTCCCCTTAAACTCTCGCTTATCTTCCAACGAAACTTTAATCTCATCGGCCCCCTCGACCACATGATTGTTGGTGATAATCAACCCATCAGAGGATACAATAACGCCTGACCCCAGACTTTGTTCTTTCCGTTGCCGAGGCGGAGCGTTTTTTCTGTGACCGCCAAAGGGGTCTTCGTCTCCAAAAAATCGCCTAAAAAGGGGATCGTTAAAGGGGAAATTCTGTCCTCCGCCCCCGCCGCTGCTTTTGATAATGCGTGTTGTAGAGATATTTACCACAGCAGGCGTCACCGCCTTCGCAATTTTTACGAAAATCTGATTAGACGGAAGGATATCATCTTTGGCAGAAAAACCCGCTTCTTTCTTTCCTTTTACCAAGTCGCTTACCGCTTCTCCAACTGGCATTAGGCGAAACTCCGAAACCAACGTGACTCCAACAACAGTACCAATTAGCAATAAAAATACAGTGCCCGAAAGCTTTCGAAAACGATCTCCTTGAACTGACATCCGCTACTCCTTATTAAATAGGATTAAATCAATCTTGATTCTACAACGGGGTTTGGAGTGATGTAAAGGGAATGTATTGGGCCTGTCACTTATGTCTATACCGATTACCGTGAATGGCCGCTCTCTCGTTTTTTGGGAGTAGCATAATTTAAATGGTTTATGGTACCGTGGGTCGCTCCACAGCTCTTAAAATTGCGAGAAGGAGGAAGGCAGTTACAAGCCCTTACCCAGCGTTTTTTGATTATCAAAGGTCACACAACAACATAACGCCACATGAAGCCAATACGATGATGAACAGCTCAATAATCCGCTTAGTCTCTAACGGCTGGAGTGAGTTAGCAACGAAGTGCAATTTGTCAAAAAAAGCCATGAGCACTCTTTCCTTGACGGTCTTACTGGCTGCTTTGATTCGGCTTATTTTTGTTATGCCCCTTGGAACCAATGACGAGCTCAGCTATGCCCATACGGCCATGCGAATAATGAATGGGACCCCTTGGATTAGCCCTCATCATTTTGCGCTACGGACCGGGATTATTGTTCCAGCCAGTTTTTTTATGTGGGTTTTTGGTGTGTCTAAGGTTGCACTTTTTTTGTGGCCATTTCTTTGTTCCATCGCTTCAGTTGTTCTGATCTTTTTTTGTGCAAACAAATATTTTAGAGATGAAAATACGGCTTTGCTGGCATCTTTACTATACGCTTTTGTGCCTTTAAGTGTGATTGTGAGTACCACCCTCACGCCAGAACCCGTCCTGGAATTTTTCTCACTGGTTTCGTTCTTATTTTATTTAATTGCCAAAGAAAATGCTGGAGAGAGTGGTCTTGTTAAAAGATATGGCGCATTTGTGTTGTGTGGAATATCCATTGGTTTCGGTTATTTGGCAAAAGAGCCCATGATTTTGATATTGGGTGTTTTTGGTATTTTTGGCCTGATCGACAGTTGGCAGGCCAAGAGAATCCTTTGGGAATACACTCTGATTGTTTTTGGATTTGCCGTTATTTTTGCCGGGGAACAGATTTTCTATTTTGTTCATACGGACATCTGGTTTTATCGGTTAACAGCGGTGGGTTCGGATGTAAAAACGATGTTAAAACATGTAGAACTCGAAAGAAATGTCTCTCTTCCCAACCAGTACATTCGGCATATGTTTTTTGCGATTCATCAGACCGGACTCTTTTTCTATGTCTTCGTCGTTTCTGTTGTCTATCTTTTTCTCAATCACAAAATGTCTTTAAGACTATTCGCATGGTTTTTGGTCCCTTATCTCTATCTTCAATTTGGATCTGGATCTTTAACCGAGTATTTGCCGCTTCCTAAACTGGCGAAGTATTTATCGTTTATGAATCCTCCCGTTCTTTTAGTCATCAGCCGGTTTTTGTTCTGCCTAAAGAAGCCAGTGAAGGGCTTTATTGTTATTATTCTTTTGCTTTCGTCTCTGGGCAGCGCTGCATTTTGCAAAGAATTCTATAAAAACACAACATCGACGGTCGCTGAACGGATTGTCCCGCTTATTGCTGATCAACCGGCCGGAAAATTCTATTCAGATCCCAGGCTAAAACCGGCTCTTGAGTTCCTATTAGGGGTAGAGGGGGGAGACCGATTCATTCCGTACGCGGGTCTAAATTACAGAACATGGGAAAAAAAGGAAATCTCCTTTCATCCTCAAAAAGGGGACTGGGTGATTATCGGCAAAGAAGAATACTTCAGGCCGCATAAAGGCGCTGCCCTGGATTACCCATTCGAAGTCCATAATCCGCCAGCGCATTGGGCACTAAAAGAAACCATTGAACTCACTCCGGGGTTGTCAATGATTTTTGTGGCAGAGGCCGTCTCTTTTATAGAAAAAAACCACTTGCTGCCAACTACTTTTATTGAAAAAATAGGGGGAACCATGCGAAGATTAACTGAAAAGAAATCTATTGTGATTTATGAGGTAACACAGAGATGAGTCCAGAAAAAACAATCGCCATTCTGATTCCCTGTTTCAATGAAGAAATAACGGTTGGCAAGGTTGTAAAGGATTTTCGTAATGCAATCCCCTTGGCAAAAATATATGTCTTTGATAACAACAGTACCGACAAGACAGCAGAGGTGGCAAAAGCCTCTGGGGCAGTGGTTATCCGAGAAAAGAAAAAAGGCAAGGGCCATGTTGTTCAATCAATGTTCGAAATAGTGGAGGCCGATTATTACGTCATGGTTGATGGAGATGATACCTACCCTGCAGAACACGTGACCGACTTGTTGAAGCCGGTCATAGAGGATCAAGCCGACATGGTGGTGGGGAATCGTCTGCTTGTTTATGAGGAACATGCGTTTAGGCCCCTTCATGTTATGGGAAATGGCCTAGTGAGATGGCTCGTTAATACGTTGTTTGGTGTATCACTGAAAGATATTATGTCGGGGTACAGGGTGATGTCCAAGAAAGTCATAGATGGCATTACGATTATGGCAAAAGGCTTTGAGGTTGAAACAGAGTTAACCCTACAGTGTTTGAACAAGGGGCTCGTTATCCAAGAGGTTGGGATCCCTTATCGAGAGCGGCCCGAGGGCAGTTTTTCCAAGTTAAGCACAATCAAGGATGGATACAAGGTTATCATGGAGATTCTCATGATTTTGAGGGATTACAAGCCGCTTCTCTTTTTTGGTGTCTCTTCGGCTTTTCTCTTTATCTCTGGAGCAGCCAGTGGGCTGGTTGTGGTATTGGAATTTATTGAGACACGGTTCATAACCCATGTTCCTCTGGCCATTCTTTCAGTGGGTCTTGTTTTATCCAGTGTCCTTTTAATAGGAATTGGATTGGTGTTGGATAGCATCAAGAATCGATTCAATGAGATTTACTCCTCTATCCAAAGGAGGAAGTCATAGGGAATGGGAACTGAATTATTTTCAAAAATGTATGTGGAATGGGACGGGAATTAAAACAGCTCTTTAAATTTGGATTTGTGGGCGGATTTTGTGCGCTGTTAGATATGAGTTTTATGTATGCTCTCGTGGAATACATTCACCTGAGCATTCTCCTCTCCGCAACGGTGGCTTTTCTATCCGTTGGGATGATCGGATACCTTTTACAAAAATATATCACCTTTCAAAGTCGGGGTGCGATTAGTGCCGGAGAATTGTTTTCTTTTTTTTCCATCCTTACAATCGGTTTAGTTTTAAATAGCCTGATTATTGTTGTTAGTGTCGAAATATTGGGATGGTGGTACTTGTGGGGTTCGGCGCTGGCCAAAGGGGGCGTGGCGATCACCAATTACCTTGGGCATAAATACATCACTTTTAGATGAGTCAGGTACTTTCCAAAAGTCTGTTCTCTTGTAAAAACCATAGAAATGTTTTACGTTCCAGCCCAAATGATGCGACCGATACATTGTCGTTAGCGCGATCACTTCATCGACCGGCGCACGCCGGGGCGAATCCTATGGATAAACGCTTATCCAACAGGCCATCCAATCCCTCGGCTTCATACCCAATCAAATAACGTCGAAATGTCCGATCACTGACCCTAAGAATCCTTCCGGCTTCCTCTTGGGTTAAACGATTTTGTTTCCAATCTTCATATGCTTCTTCAAATCTCATCTTCCGAATCTCCTGTCTTGGTTCTGTTGGTCTCATCAGCACCCTCCTTTCTCAAAAAGGGTGCCTCAAAACCTTCCAGATTATGTGTTCTGAAACCGGACATCTCTATTTGTCACTGACATCCTCTCGCTGGCTTGATTGATTACACGTTCAAAATTTGATACCGTCCAGACAATAATTGGTTAACCTGCGGTGACAACAAGGAAGCGTCGCCTGAAATGCATCGGCCTATGAACTACGTCAAGTCTAAACAGCGCGTCGCCGACCACGGGGAGGTCTTCACCCCGGCGTGGATGGTTGAAGCGATGCTCGATCTTGTGAAAGACGAGACCGAACGCATTGACTCTCGCTTCCTGGAGCCGGCGTGCGGGAGCGGGAACTTCCTCGTTCGCATCCTGCAACGGAAGCTCGCGGCCGTTGAACTCAAGTTCGGGAAGTCCGACTTTGAAAGGCGACACTACGCCCTTCTCGCTCTAATGTGCACCTACGGGATTGAGCTCTTGGAGGACAACATCGCCGAGTGCCGCGCGAAGATGCTGGAGATTTTTGCGGAATACCTAATCGTGGATGAGTCGGCCGAACTCTATCGCGCGGCATCCTTGGTCCTATCGCAGAACCTCGTGCACGGCAACGCGCTGACGATGCGCACCCACGACGGCCAGCCGATCACCTTTGCCGAGTGGGGCTATCTGGGCAAGGGCCGGTTTCAGCGGCGTGATTTCCTTTACGATACCCTCACCCAGTCATCGGCCTTCAGCGCGAAGGGCTCGCTCTTCGCCCACCTTGCGAAGCACGATATCTTTACGCCGAGGAGGGCCTACCCACCGGTAGGTGGGCGAGCTGGCCGCAGGGATGATGCAAACGGCGCTGGCAACATTGCCCAAGGGGGTGGTATGAACAACCGTAGCAGCTTCCATCCCCGTGCTTCGCTGGGCAGCGCAACGCGCACACTTGAACGACGGCGACCTAGCGGCTCGCTTCGCCAAGTGGCCTTTGTGGCTCAGCGGAGAGGCCCAGCCCACGCTCAAGCAACTGGAATGTTTCGCGCGCCTCACGCGCACGGCCTTCGGCTACTTCTTCCTGCCCCAACCGCCAGAGCTGGCGTTGCCGGTGCCAGACTTCCGTACCCTGCGCGACGAGGCCCTCGCTGAACCCAGCAGCGACAGGACTGGTACCGCGACCATGCCCGCATGCACGGCTTACCTGCCTTGGCGTTCGTCGGCAGTGCCAGCCTGCGCGAGACGCTAGCCCTGTCCACCGAAGCGCGTCGCCAGTTGCCCACATGGACGGACGCGTTGCGCCAGTTAATCGCCAAGGCCGAAGACGCCGAGGTGATGGTAATGGTCAGCTCCGTGGTGGGCAGCAACAGCCACCGCAAGCTGGACGTGGACGAATTTCGCGGCTTCGCACTGGCGGACGGCCTTGCGCCGCTGGTATTCTTGAACGGTGCCGACAGCAAGGCTGCCCAGATGTTCACGCTGGCGCATGAACTCGCCCATTTGTGGCTGCAACGGGCGTGTCGGATACGCAGGCGGGCGAGCTGCCCGAGCAGCAAACAGAACGCTGGTGCAACCAGGTGGCAGCGGAACTGCTGATGCCCATGGAGGATCTGCGAGCAGCGCACCAGCGCAACGCGCCAATTCCGGACGAAATACAGCGGCTGGCGCGCGAGTTCAAGGTCAGCACGCTGGAGGGCTTGACCTCGTTCCCGGATGCCTTTCGCATGTTGGGCATGCGCAAGACGGCCACCTTCTACGAAGCGGCCCGCGAGCTGGGGGTGACGGTATGAGCTATCTGCTGGACACCAATGTGTTCATGTCCGCGAAGAACCTGCACTACGGTCTGGACTTCTACCCGGCCTTCTGGGATTGGCTGGCGCCAACGTCGCGTTGGGCGTCTACTTTGACGTGACTGCCAGATTATGAGAAAATATACCTGCCAATTTGAGATAGGAAATACTGCCGTATGAAGCCGCAAGCGTTTGACCGAAGTAAGCATGTGTATAAAAACGATGCCTTTGACGAATTGGTCAAAGATGCAGTCAGATTCTTTAACGGCACCCCCGTTCACACACTTCCACCGCCGGAATCATTCTTTGGAACAGGGGTGTACGCTCTGTACTACACGGGACGCAACCCACTATATAAACGATATGCGGAGCTAAACCGCCTTTCCTACGGTTACCCCATCTATGTGGGCAAGGCTGTTCCAAAAGGATGGCGTCAAGCTCGCTCGTCGGACAACGCACTAAATCAATCTCGCGAACTGATTGGCCGCCTTCGAGAGCACAGCAGGGGCATTACGCTTGGCGCTGGCCTGCTGCTCGAAGATTTCATGTGCCGCTTCGTCATTTTCGAAGACGTAGGCTCGGACATGATTAGCACAATCGAGGCGGCTCTCATTAAGATGAATATACCGCTTTGGAATACTGCCGTTGATGGCTTTGGCAATCACGACCCCGGGAGCGGTCGATACGAGCAAGCCAAGTCAGATTGGGACGTTATCCACGAAGGCCGAGCTTGGGCGAATAAGTGCAATGGAGCGCATGCAGAAAAAAGCACCATCGTTTCTAAAATACGGCTTCATCTAAAGCGCTTGGGGTCGTAGCGATGAAAACCCTTGAAATATTTTCAGGTGCTGGCGGGTTGGCTAAAGGCCTGGAGTTAGCGGGTTTTGAGCATGCAGCCTTCGTTGAGTTTAATCGGCATGCTTGTGCCTCACTCTCTGAAAATTTTGACTCGGTGCCAATTTTCTTTGGCGACATAAAAGACTTCGATTTAGACACCCTTGGGCAAGTTGACATCGTTGCGGGTGGCCCGCCATGCCAGCCATTTTCATTGGGCGGCAAGCATAGGGCGCATCAAGATAGCCGAGACATGTTCCCCTACGCTATACGCGCAATTGAACGGCTTACACCTAAAGCATTTGTTTTTGAAAATGTAAAAGGCCTATTGCGTGAGACTTTTTCTGACTATTTTGAATACATCATTCTTAGGCTAAGTTATCCGGATTTTGCGCCAGGTAAAAATGCAGATTGGGGAAGTTATCTTGACAAGCTTCGTACTATTGAAAAATCTTCCTACATTGGAAAAAAATATAACGTTCAGTACAAGCTATTAAATGCCGCAGATTTTGGGGTGCCTCAAACCCGGGAGAGGGTTGTCATCGTGGGCGCACGATCCGACCTCAAAATGTCTTGGTCATTTCCCGTAGAAACACACTCGGAAGACAGGCTTCTTTGGGATATGTACGTAACGGGCGAATACTGGGACCGCCACAAAGTGGCTAAGTCAGCACGGCCTGTTTTAGATGTGATCCTGAAAGAAAAGATATCTCGGCTTAAAGATAAGTATGGGATGTTTGAACCCGAGTTACTGCCGTGGAAAACAGTACGGGATGCTTTATCCGATACACCCAACCCGGAGTCTGATCACAAAATAATCGACCACATATTTCGAGAGGGTGCACGCACATATCCTGGGCATACAGGCAGTGATTTTGATTGGCCGTCAAAAACAATTAAAGCCGGTGGGCATGGCGTGCCTGGCGGGGAAAACATGATCCGCTTCAACGATGGGAGTGTTCGATATCTCACTACATTTGAGGCCAAACGGATACAAACATTTCCCGATGATTTTGTTATTAAAGGTGCATGGAGTGAAGCTATGCGCCAAATCGGGAATGCAGTTCCTGTGTTGCTTGCAGAAAAAATAGGCCGCGAGTTAGCAACAAAACTAAAAGATGCCCAACAATGCCTTCCAGCGGACGCGTCAAAAGCGGCGTTCCGCTAAAGGCGGGGGGTTAGGGGGCGGGGGAGCCAGTTTCGACGACTTTTCAAGAGCCTCAATGAGTAATAGATTTATCACACTGAACTCGAAGGATAGCGCAATGAGTAAGACCATCGAAGAAATCCTTGCGCCCAAGCCGGAGGTCCGCACGTGATGCCGCTTGAGAAGTTTTATACGGACGACCCCCTGTGGCACGAAAAGATCGGCGCCATTCACACCCTGCTGGAACGCGTCAAGATCAGCGAGGAGCAGTCGGGCGATCTGTTGCATCTGCGCAAACTCAACCGCATTCTCTCGATTCACGCCTCCACGGCCATTGAAGGAAACCGGCTCACTTTGGGTCAAGTCACCGATGTCATCAACGGCAAACCGGTTTGGGGGCCGCCCAAGGACATCAAAGAGGTGCAGAACGCGTGGCATGCCTACAACGAAATGACCCGCTATGAGCCCTGGTCGGTGAGCGACCTTCTGAAAGCCCACGCGCATCTGACCGACGCACTCATCGGAGAGTCGGGCCGGTTCCGCACAGTCGGTGTGGCCGTCGTGAGCGGCGATGGTACGGTGATGCACCGTGGCTCTCCGGCGGGAGATGTCCCCGCCCTGGTCGAGCAGCTTCTGGATTGGGGAAAGACCGCCGAAGCGCACCCGCTCATCAAGAGTTCCGCCGTCCACTACATGCTGGAATACATCCATCCTTTCCGCGACGGCAATGGCCGAATCGGGCGGCTGTGGCAGACGCTGATTCTTTCCCGATGGAACCCGCTGTTTGCCTGGATGCCGGTTGAAACCCTGGTTCACCACAATCAGGCGCTGTACTACAAGGCGTTGCAGGATTCGCATACCGGCGCGCTGGATTGCCGTCCGTTCATCGGTTTTATGCTCGATGCCATAGCCAATTCGCTGTACAAGTACATTGATGTGGCGACGGAGAGCGTGGAAACCACCCCTGAAGATGTCGGTGTAAATGTCGGTGTAAGTGGCCAAATTCTGGGATTCCTGGCGCAGCAGCCGCATTTGTCAGCCAAGGAGTTGGCAACCCTGCTGAACAAGACCACTCGAACCGTGGAACGCCATCTCAAAACACTACGTGAACAGGGCCATCTCAAACGGATCGGCTCCGACAAGGCCGGCCACTGGGAAGTCATCGAGAGGTCGTCATGAGCAAGCCCACCATCGAAGAAATCCTTGCGCCCAAGCCGGAAGCCCGGCCGCGCATTTATGCCTACTCCATTTCCGACGAAGCGCACGCGGGCCTCCTCAAGGTGGGCCAGACCACACGCGACGTGAAGCAGCGTGTCGCCGAGCAGCTCAAGACCGCCGCGATCAAGAGCTTTCGCATTGAACTCGACGCATCCGCCGAGCGCGACAACGGCAGCATTTTCAGTGACCACGACGTACGCGCTGCACTTGTCAGGAAAGGGATCGAGAACGTCGAACTGGAATGGATGCGCTGCTCGGTCACGGACGTGCAAACCGTGCTCACTGAACTCCGCACCGGCCAGCGATTCACCGGCACCCATCACGAGACGTTCGTGATGCGCCGCGAGCAAGCCGACGCCGTGAACAAGACCCACGCCTACTTCCACTCCATCTGGAAGGAAGACATGCACGCGGTCCCGCGCTTTCTCTGGAATGCGAAAATGCGCTTCGGAAAGACCTTCACCGCGTATCAGTTGGCCCGGAAGCTCGGCGCCAAACGCGTGCTCGTGGTGACCTTCAAGCCCGCCGTGGAGGACGCGTGGCAGACGGATATTGAAAGTCATGTGGACTTCGACGGCTGGCAGTACCTGTCGCGCCACTCCGACGGAGACCCGACGAAGATCAACAGCAAGAAGCCGGTCGTCTATTTCGGCTCCTTCCAAGACCTGCTCGGCCGCGATGCGGCGGGGAACATCAAGCCCAAGAACGAATGGCTGCACAAAGTGAAGTGGGACCTCGTGGTGTTCGACGAATACCATTTCGGCGCGTGGCGGGAGACCGCCAAGGAATTGTTCGAAGGTGAGGAAGATGCAGTCGCGGAAGAGGCGGTAAAGATCGAATACGCCAAGAATCTGGAGAGAGTAAATGAAGACCTGAAGGAGCTCTCGGATCAGTTCCTACCGATCACGACCAAGGCGTATCTCTACCTCTCGGGCACCCCGTTCAAGGCTCTGGCCACGGGCGAGTTCATCGAGGAGCAGATATTCAACTGGACGTACACGGACGAACAGCGCGCCAAGGAAGCGTTCGCCGCCCAGAACCTTGGCCAGTGGAACCCCTACGGCGCGCTGCCGCAGATGCGCCTGCTGACCTACCAGATGCCGGACGAACTGGTTGCCATAGCGAGCGCGGGGGAGTTCGACGAGTTCGATCTCAACGCGTTTTTCGAGGCATCGGGCACGGGCCTCAAGGCGCAGTTCAAGCACAAGAGCGATGTGCAGAAGTGGCTGGACATCATCCGCGGCGGGTATGCGCCCAAGGCGGTGGAGTATCTCAAGACTGGCACCCGGCCACTCGGACGTTCGCCTGCTGCCCTACTTGCAGCACTCGTTCTGGTTTCTGCCCAACGTCGCGGCCTGCCACGCGATGGCGAACCTGTTGGCCGAGAAGCACAACACCTTCTGGCGCGACTATGAGGTGGTCGTCGCTGCTGGCGCATCTGCGGGCATCGGACTGGATGCGTTGCCACCCGTGCGCACGGCCATCGGCAGCGGGTTTACGACCAAGACCATCACGCTCTCCTGCGGCAAGCTCACCACCGGCGTCACGGTGCCGCAGTGGTCATCCATCCTGATGCTGCGCAATCTCAAGTCGCCGGAGACCTACTTTCAGGCCGCGTTCCGCGTGCAGTCACCCTGGTCCATCAAGAACCCAAACGGTGACAACCCGAACGAAGAGGAGATATTCAAGCCCGTCTGCTTCGTGTTCGACTTCGCGCCCACGCGCGCGCTGCGGCAGCTCTCCGAGTACGCAATCGGCCTGTCGCCTAACGAGCCGAACCCGGAGAACGCCGTCAAGGACCTCGTGTCGTTCCTGCCCGTGCTGGCCTTCGACGGTGCCAACATGACGCAGATTGATGCAGGCGGCATTCTCGACATCGCGATGGCGGGCACCTCGGCCACGCTGCTGGCTCGCAAGTGGGAGAGCGCGCTGCTCGTGAACGTGGACAACGACACGCTCCGGCGCATCCTCGACAACCCCGAAGCGATGGCCGCCGTTGAGCGCATCGAGGGCTGGCGCTCGCTGGGCGACCACATCATCGAGACCATCATCAACAAGAGCGAGAAGGTCAGGGAACTCAAGAACAAGGCCAAAGACAAAGAGCTGACGGAGAAGCAGAAGAAACAGCTCACCGACGAGGAGAAGGAGTACAAGTCAAAGCGCAAGCTTGTTCAAGAGAAGCTGATCAAGTTTGCGACGCGGATTCCCGCGTTCATGTACCTGACCGACTTCCGCGAAAACACGTTGCAGGATGTCATCACCAAACTCGAACCGGAGCTGTTCCTCGTTGTCACAGGCCTGACGGTGAAGGACTTCCACCTGCTTGTGCGGCTGAAGGTGTTCAACACCGAGCAGATGAATCAGGCCGTGTTCGCGTTCCGGCGGTACGAAGACGCGTCGCTCCGTTACGCCGGCATAGATAGCCATCCGGGTCTGACCCATTACGGGTTGTACGACACGGTGGTGGCGAGGGAGTGAATAACTGGTTAGGCATCCCCAATATGATTTACTTCATCTGCGAAGCGGATTTACGCAGCCTTTTCCCACTGTAAAACAGCCCCTCCTTTCTCATCATATTCCACCCATTTCCGAGGCCCATGAAAAAGAGCCACTCGCCCATCCCCATAAAGCGACACACGAACCGTCGCTTTCACGTCATGACAACGATACGGATGACTCGGAATCAGTAAAACACGCCCCTCAAAATGAACACAATTGTCCCGCCCGACTTTCCCTCCTTTCTCAAAAAGGGTACCTCAAAACCTTCCATCTCTATTTGTCACTGACAATTTTTAAAAATTTTTCTTGACAAAGTATAAACAAAATGTATTATAACAACCTAGCGAATTTTTGCTGTGGATTTCGTTTTTGAAAATAAATGACTCCGGTTTCACCGGATCGAACGAAAGGGGGTAAATAGAGTGCAAGCTTTAGGGACGCACTTGTTGGTCGAGCTGAGAGAATGCAACACAACATTGTTAGATGATTACAAAAAGATAGAGAAGTTCATGGTGGACGCGGCCAAAGAGGCCCGCGCAACCGTTTTAAGCGCACATTTTCATCAATTTAATCCGCATGGTGTCAGTGGTGTTGTCATTATTGCGGAATCTCATCTTTCCATTCATACCTGGCCGGAATATGGCTATGCCGCAGTGGATATCTTCACTTGCGGGGAAACATTACAGCCGTCTGTTGCCGCTGATTATTTAGCAAAAAAGTTTGAGTCCAAAAATCCCTCTGTGATCGAAGTGAAAAGAGGAACATTGCGGTTGGATGGCATATCATTGCCCCACAAACCAGAAAAAGGAGAAGCCTGTCATGAGCGAGACGAAGAGCTCCAAATGGTTTCTTGATTCCCTCTCCCCCGTCGAGGGGCATCTGCATGGCATTGATAAGATTGTCTACGACCGGCAGACCGCTTTTCAACGACTGGAAATCATTGACACGCTTAGTTACGGACGTTGCCTGGTCTTAGATGGCAAGATGCAGTCTTCCGAGGCTGACGAGTTTATCTACCACGAGGCACTCGTTCATCCGGCAATGTTGACCCATCCGAATCCGCAAAGTGTTTTTGTGGTGGGCGGAGGCGAGGGAGCGACTTTACGCGAGATTCTCCGTTACCCTTCCGTTAAAAAGGCCGTCATGGTTGATATTGACGAGGAAGTGGTCGTCTCTTGCAAAGACCATCTGCCTGCATGGCATGCGGGTGCGTTTGACGATCCGCGCACCATACTTCGGTATCAGGACGCGCGGCGTTATCTGGAGGAGACAAACGAGACATACGATATTATCATCATTGATATTTCCGAGCCGGTGGAAGAAGGCCCAGCCTATCTTCTTTACACAAAAGAGTTTTATACGCTGGTGACTGATCGGTTAAGCCCCGATGGGATCATTTCGCTCCAGGCCGGAACCACTTCCGCAAACAATCTATTGAATTTTACATCGGTTTATCAAACACTTCGACAAGCCTTTCCGATTGTAACCGGCTATCAGGCCTGTATTCCGTCGTTTGGATTGCCCTGGGGATTCGCGCTCGCCTCAAAACAGTTTGACCCAAGAGAGATTGATCCAAAAGAGGTCAATCGTAAGATTGCAGAGCGAATCACCGGAGAGTTGCTCTACTATGACGGGGACATACACCGGGGCCAGTTCCTTCTGCCAAAACATATTCGGCTCCAGATGGAAAAACAGGACAGAATTATTGAGGATAACCATCCTCTATTTACTCATAACTAAACCCGTTGAACGAAGAGCAATTTAAGACGCCTCTGTTTGATGCGATGGTGGCCTTGGCCGAAAGCCGAAAGGTCTCCTTCCATACCCCCGGCCACAAAAGCGGGAAGGGCATCTCAACC
This sequence comes from Nitrospirota bacterium, assembly GCA_038067655.1. Classification (GTDB taxonomy): domain Bacteria; phylum Nitrospirota; class Nitrospiria; order SBBL01; family SBBA01; genus JACPZM01. Next base: position 11,400 of record JBBTNS010000018.1, on the reverse strand, counting down.
CGTTTTCGCAAATTTGTCGGCCCGAAAATATTTTCAATTGACCTCACTGTCTTAGATGAGGTGGACTCTTTGCAAGAGCCAAAGGGCGTGATCAAAGAGGCCCAGCGGCTGGCCGCTTTGGCTTATGGTGCCGATCGCTCCTTTTTTCTGTTGAATGGAACGACCGGCGGCAACCATGCGATGGTTTTAACCATGTGCAGCCCAAACGATTCGGTATTGGTTGCCCGAAATGCCCATAAGTCGGTCTTAGCTGGACTCATCTTTTCCGGGGCAAAGCCAATTTTTTACCTTCCCTCCGTAGACGAAAATCTGAAGATGACCTTAAACGTCACTTATGATGAAACGGTGAAGGCCATTAACGCAAATCCCTCGGCGAAGACCCTTTTGCTGACCACGCCCAATTATTACGGCATCTGTGCCGATACTAAGCGAATTATTGCGTATGCCCATGAGAAAGGGCTAACGGTTTTGGTGGATGAGGCGCATGGCCCGCATTTAAGTTTTCATCCTAACCTTCCTCCTTCGGCCATGCAGGCCGGGGCCGATCTGGCCGTGCAAAGCACGCATAAGATTATTGGCGGGATGACGCAAGCTTCGATGCTCCATGCAAAAGGAAGCCGAATTGACATGACGGCATTGGCTGCGGTGTTGAAGCTGGTGCAAAGTACCAGCCCTTCGTATATTTTGATGGCCTCGCTCGACTTAGCGCGGATGCAGATGGCGACCGAGGGACATACATTGCTGGACAGAACCATTCGTCTGGCCGAAGATGCGCGGGCGAAAATAAATCGGATTCCCGGCATTTTTTGTTTTGGTCAAAATGTTGTTTCCAATCCGCTTTTTGCGCAGATGGGTGGCTTTGATGTGACCAAGCTGACTGTTACCGTAAAAGATTTGGGTCTTTCTGGCTATCAGGTTTCGCAAATTTTGAATACCCAATATCATATTCAGGTGGAGATGGCCGATCCAATCAATGTGTTAGTGATTGTGAGTATCGGGGATCGGAAGGACGATCTGGCGCGACTGGTGGATGCCTTACGTGAAATTTCAAAAGAGTATCATGGGAAGACGCCGTTGTTTTCGGCTCAAATCGGGACTCCCCCGTTTGGAAAGACCACTGATATCTCTCCGCGCGATGCCTTCTTCAGGGAGCTGCAATATATCCCGCTGGTTGAGGCGAAGGGCAAGTTAAGCGCCGAGATTGTCACCGTTTATCCGCCCGGTATCCCTCTTTTGGTTCCGGGAGAAGAAGTGACACAAGAGGTGATTCAATATATCGTCGAGATGGCCCAAATTGGCGCAACGGTAGACGGCCTCGACCCCCAAAACAGCACCATCGCGATTGTAAGGTAATCGTCTGTCCCGATAGATGGTGTCACAGCGATCACAATGCCTCTTGACATCAACTGTTAATGGGTGACCCTACGTTTAGTTGTAGGAGGAGGAAGTCAAACCAGAAAATCCGTTCACTTCCCAAGCGGGATACGGGCAAGATAAAGACCATCTTTTTTACCCATGGAACCTGTCCATGTCACAAAAGCCGTTTGGCCATCTAGCGCAACGGAGGGACTCGAAGCATCAGGAGCATTCGCCTTTGAGTGGTCAATATTGGAGAGGTTAACAGGTGTGGAAAATATTACCCCCCCATCATGGGAAAGAACAAACCAAATGTCAGACGCATCTTTATACGAACTATCTCTCTCTCCCCATGCTACAATGACCGTTTGGCCATCTATTGCCATCGAAGGTGCCCAAGAAGAGCTAGCTCTCTTTGATATGGCAACCGGCGTTGAAAAGGTCGCTCCTCCATCTATGGAGCGGGCAAGCAATACCCCTCTCTCTTTCCCAGGAAAGTCCCCAGTTATAAGAACGGTCTGTCCAGAAATACCTACAGAAGGAAACCATCCCTCATGACTTGCGAGATTCACCGGTGGTGAAAAGGTTGCCCCTCCATCTGTGGAACGCGCAAACCAAAGACGCCTCGGTTCTCGAGAATCCCTATCCTGCGTCCAACTCACAATAACAGTCTGTCCATCAATAGCCACTGAAAGATCGTAAGGAGAAAATATATCCGGTGAAAGGTTGATCGGTTTTGAAAAACTTTTTCCCCCATTCGTAGAGCGGGTAAGAAAGGGACTATGGATCCGATTATTCTTTTGATCTATGCCTGTATAGAGCACAAGAACAGTTTTTCCATCCACAGCCACAGCAGTATTAAAGACACGCCTCACACCACCCGCAATGTTAACGGGTCCAGAAAATGTGGCTCCTCCATCTGTAGAACGATAAAGAAATAATCGGTTAATGTAAAAAAATAAAAAAACCCGCCTCGAATAGGCCCATGTCATAAAGACATTCTGGCCATCTATCGCCACTGAAGGGTTACCATAAGATACATCATCTGTATTCTTTGTAAAAAGGCTGACTGGCGGGGAAAAGGTTTTTCCCCCATCTATGGAGCGAACAAAGAAACCCGGTCTCCCCGGTTTTATTAGCCGAGCATCCCAAGCGACAATAACGGTCTGCCCATCCGCTGCCACCGAAGGATAATGAGGATATTCCAAACCTTTGATATGCGTGATGGTTATCGGATCCAAAAAGGAACCCGCTCCTCCAGATACGAGAGTTGAACGATCCACTATTTTGACTGGGGCTGTATTGTTAGGGTTTTCTTCTGGGAGGGGCACTTGGAACGTACCCCCCCCACATCCAGTTAGATAAAAAAAGAGAATGATCAATAACCCTTTTATGTGTGGCATGCTCCTCTCATTTCGGGAGAGTCCAAGACTCCCGTTTTGAAAGGAAAGGGTGTATTTTCCATTTCTTGAAGTAAATGACTGTTCTGGGGAAAAACTTGTTTCAGAGTGCAATGTGGTTTCTCCACGTTCAATGCTTGGTAATCCAGAAGAAGGCTTCACCATTAAATTATTTGCACGAGAAGAACCTGAGGAAATCGTAACCGTATCTCTAGGTGGGATTTGCGCCGCCACACTAGACAGCCCACTCATTGTTGGGTCTTCGTTCAATCGCCGGTTGTTAGGTGTCTGCCTATCAATTAGCATTGATTGGTCATAATTCTGATTGTGCTAGAGCCCCTCCTATTGGCTTTGACATTTTCAATCCTCCTTTATTTTGTGAAAATTAACAGACCCAATAACTGCTACTGGCCATTGAAACGATAAAACTCTACACTGACCAACATACAAAGTCTACCCTTTACATGACCCGACGATATACCCTATGGTTACATTTTAGATGGCGCGATGCGGCGGCTGTCCCGACAGATGGCGTACCGGTCGTCTGCCCCTGCAATCCAATATGACAATGTAGGTTGATGAACAAAGACTGCGGAGCAGTCGTTCTCGCAGTGGCCGGGCCACTAAATGTGGTGGTGCAGGTTGATGAGCAACACGATTCCCAAAGCCAAAAACACAATGTGTGGCCCAAATCCCGCGACCCAGGGAGAAAGTGTTTCCAGTCTTCCCATCGAATAGGTAATTGAGAAAGAAAGCCAGTAAAGCAAGACCACGCCAAGACCCAAGAGAACCGGCCGCGCCATTCCCCCTTGTTTCAGGTTCATATATTTAAAAGCGATCGGAATGCCCAAAATGGCCAAAACAAAATTTGAAAATGGGAACGCATATTTTCGATTCAGACCGACTTCATACCGATTGGCATTCAGCCCGTCCTTTTTCAGTTGATCAATGTACAACCGTAATTGCTCGTATGTCATCTCGTCCGGCTTGATCTCCAGCCGTTGAATCTCAAGGAGTGTTTTCTCAATTTGAACCGTTTTTCTCACAAATGGCGTTTTAGAAACCGTTCCGTCCTGTTGATATTGGATATGAACGCCATTAGACAAAATCCACCCGCCGATCTCATGAGAAAGTGACGCTGCTTCAATCTCCGCCTCCATGGGGATGAGATTTCCCAAATAATAAAGATGTACGCCAAACATCGCGTTCTTTTTCGTGTCTACCAATTGTGCATAAAGCAAGGTTTGACGGCTCACACGAAGCCAGATTTTATTTTGTACGAAAGTCCCTCTTGCTCCCACCGACCCCCCATTTTCAATTTTCTCCAGCTGGACAATCCTCGCTTGCTTGTAAGTTGCAGGAATAAATGCCCCATTTAGAAAGAAAAAAATCGCACTGACCACCCCCCCTACAATTAGAATCGGCATCGTGATCCGAACCATACTGATTCCCGCGCTCATCATCGAAACGATCTCATTATTCTTTGCAAGGAGCAAAAGCGTGACTAAAGAAGCCAAGAAAAGGGCAATGGGCATGAGGTCTGAAACAATTTTCGGCACTTTCAAAATAAAATATTCCAGAACGGATAAGAAAGTCGGATTGTATTTGATATACCAACGCACCTTGTCCAAGGAGTCAATCGTAAGAAAGACCATAACCAGCGTCGTCAGAAGGATCGCCAGCCATTTTAAATATTCAGACAAGAGATATCGGGATAATAAGGCCATCTTAAACGCGTTTCCCGTTTCTATGAAATAATAAAAAAAATGTAATCGGTGTTAAAACCAGGTTGGGAATCCAAGCCGCCATTCCTGGAAACTGACTGCCTGCAGGGAAGAAATAGGTTCCGACATTTTGCAGAGAATAATAAAGCAAGATCAACCCAATGCCGGCAACAATCGGGCCGAACCGTCCGCCGTTTCCGGCCATGCCGCCCAATGCCGCGCCCATCAAACAAAGAAGAAATGCGGCAACGGCGAACGCATATTGCTTATGCAGTGCCATTTGTTGACGCGCTTTATTTTCAGACGGGACAGAAGAAGAAGGAACTGGGACACGCATTTTTATAACGTATGAATCAAAAGAAAGCGTTTGATCCACCAAGGGTTTATGCAGGTGAATCGCTCCGTTTTGAAGTGCCAGACCAATCGCCTCTTTCTCATTAATCAATTGGCCAGTTTTAGCCGCGATAATTTGTGGATGTTCGGCCGATCTTCCATCGTAAATAAAAACCTGCTCTATTTTCGAAGGTTCCGGCATGGACTCGGCGTAGATCATCAGTCCCGGAAAGATTTCGGTAAATCGTCCGGCATCTAATCCGACACCCACTCGCTCTTTTAGCATTTTCTTTCCAGCCGATTTTAGTGAGGTGGTTCCCCATGTGGAGGAAAGTGTTCCCATCAGGAATGTCAACAAGGCTGCAAAAGTCGCAAAACAGATCACGGGCATCAGCATTCTGGAAAAACCGATCCCGGCGGCGTTTAGGGCAATGAGTTCGCGATCGGAGGACAGCCGATGAAACGCGAGGATCGCCGCAAAGGCCGCCGCCATGGGAGTGGTTAAAAGGAAGAAAGAGGGGAGCAGCTTTATAAAAATGTCAGCGACGGTCAGAAGGCTGACCCCTTTGTCCACCACCCACTCTGTCAGTGTGAGCAGTTGTTGGAGCAGGATTAAGAATGTGAGGATCAGAATCCCGATCAGAAAGGGAGCAAGAATCTCTTTGAAGATATAGCGATCAAGCAGGCGTAACATTTTGGGCTAAGGGCATGGAAACAAATAACCGATACACAAAGAGCAAACGAGTCGCCCTGTTTGCAAGGCGCGAGGAGTGAGCATACCCTTTGGTATGTAAGCGACGAGCAACACAGTAAACAGGGATGAATTGGCAGCTCGACTGGATAGGTTATTTGTCTCCATGCCCTAATAATACAAGGTTTGGGGATGAAGGTCAAAACATCAGAAAAAGCATTCGGTCATTATTGTTGACAGGTCGTTTTATCTGGATTACACTTGTCGATTCACCCTTTAATAATACGTCTTTGCGTATGGAATAGTCTCTTATGCCGAAACAAGAACAGCGCCTGCTTCAACAGTTAAAAGCAATACTGCCCAACGAACTCTACTTTATAGCACCCAAGGATTACTTTATACGAGGACTTCACTATTACGAAGACGAACGAGTCTTATCATACGAATGGAAAGACGATTATCTTCAAGTGCAAGTACGAGGATCCAGTATTTATTCGGTTCTTCTTTTTTGCGAAGGCACTCATCTTAAGTTCACCTGCAATTGCCCAGCATGGACACGAGAATCTCATTGTAAACATCTGATTTGCGTCCTGCTCACGACGAAGAATCTTCTTTCTCCCAATCTATTTAAGATGCCCAACCAAGACCCGGCACGCCTAGAAAGGCTTTCGGAAGCCCTGCTGAATGAAAAATTGCCTTCTCATGAAAAAGTCAGAAGAGCAGAGCGGGATCGATACGATATCGCTCTGGATCTGACGGGGCATACGCCGTCCCTGTCGATCAGAAAAAACAAGAAAAAGGCCTATGCAAGATGGGAAATTCCCCACGTGCTTTTCCCCTTGTTTGATTCCTATAGCATGCGATTTCCTTCCGAGCAGTTCTTTTTGTACTTAACGCAATCGGGAAATAGCTATCCGATCACCTTGCTGTTAAAAACGGGGGAGATCGACTTATCATGGGACCCGGAGCGCATTTATCAATCTCAAACTGAGATGAATGTAGAGGGGGAGCGTGTTTCAATCTCGCCCCGTTGTTTATTGAATCAGGCCGTGCAAGAGTCCGCTCATTTTATTGGCGATTTTGTTGCGGATCCGATCCATAAAACGCTAGGGATCGTAAATGATTCGTCCGGCTGGCATTTTTATGATGATCTGCTTCGGCTTTTTCTATTGAGTCATACAAAACAATTCAGTGGTTCTGACTTATATTTAAGCAATCGAACGCCTAACTCGTGGGAGCTTTCAGCACAGCAAGAGCGGCGATCACAGCATGGCTCTTTTCAGGTTTCATTGAAAGATTTTTTATCGCTCCAAATGAATGTCGCAAAAAATCGGTTGTCGGTTCGATCCTTAAAGGAAGGGCAAACCCTTTCATTTGATTCGATTAAGGATCTCATCCTTAAAGTTTCAGGCAGCGCATTGCCGATTCAAATATCATCTCATCGCTATTGTCTGATGATTCATCCGAAAAAAGATGAATATGGCATCATGCAAAAAAAATCGGTTCGACTGTCCGCCGCCTGTTGTTTGGGAGAGTCAATTGTTCCCACACACGCGCCCACATTCCAGTTTTTCACCTATCTCCATCAGGCGCGATCTGTTCCGTCCGCTTTGCGCGCAAAAAAAAGACTGGCCCCTTTAATAACGCTCTTCTTATCAATGTTGTCCGATATAAAAACAAAGACCGAGATGAACGAGAAGATAGACAATTTACTCCCGACGGCTCTGTTTGATTCGCAGCAATTGTTTGCATACGCAAAGCGGATGCTAAAGCATTTTTCATCAGCCTATTTGGAGTCGGACTTTCGTCTTCAATTTTATAAGGGTCAATGGCATCTGATTTCCAATCAAAAAACAAAAGAGGCTCTTTTATATCAAATTCCGCTGCAACAATTCGGCGCGCCAATCTTTTATGACAGTCAGCGCCACTATGAGATGACAATTGATTCTCAATTGTTACATGCCAACCTCAACGTGCTCTATTCAACATTGGCCAAACAGGAGATCGCTCTTTTTTATAATGATAAACCCATGAAGACGGCTTCGTGGGACGTTACAATCAATGCAAAGCGGGATCAAAAAACACAGACGAATTGGTTTGAGATTCTTCCGGAAATTCGATGCAACGGGGAGGCTCTAGACGAGGCTGTGTGGAGAAGCCTTTTGGAGCAAGGCGGCGTCGTCGAATCGGGGGGGCTGGTTCAAATTCTCGATTCTAATACACAGCAGATATTAAAATCGTTGACCACCCTTTACAAAATGATGCCAAAGAAGAAAGGGGGTCAAAAAGAGATTGTTCAGGTTCCGAGACTTCAGATTTTGGATTGGATTGCGCTTCGTAATCAAGGGGTGAAGGTAATACTTTCAGACGAAGATGAGACCTTAGTCAAAAAGCTCACCCGCTTTACTCAAATTGAGCCCACCGCCCTTCCCAAGCAACTCGCGGCACAGCTTCGGCCATACCAAAAAGAGGGATACGACCAGCTTGCGTTTCTCTATCAGCATCGGTTTGGCGCCTGTCTCGCAGACGACATGGGGCTGGGAAAAACAATTCAGGCGATTAGTTTTTTAGGCGGCATTCATGAAGGGATTATTTGTGGCAACGGCCACACCGAGGGGGTCGGCCCCGTTGGGGCTGAAAAACCCGCCCTCCCTGCCCCCCAATCCCTTCTCTCTCTCTCTGCTGCACAAACTGGGAGCAGCAATATCGCGATCAGTCGTCGGCGGCTGCCGCACTTGGTTGTACTGCCTCCCAGTTTGTTATTTAATTGGGAGACGGAGCTGACTCGTTTTTATCCAAATCTAAAACTCTATTTTTATACTGGAAAGGAACGTAATGCGACCTTTAACAACTGTGATGTCGTGATCACGACATACGGTTTGATGCGGCGTGATATTGAAAAACTGAAATTTGTGCAATTCGATGTGATTATTTTCGATGAGGCACAGGCGATTAAAAATATCATGGCGGATACAACATGTGCCGCCCGCCAATTAAGGGGGTCTTTCAAACTCACCATGACGGGAACGCCGTTGGAAAATCATCTGGGGGAATATTACTCGCTGATTGATCTTTGTCTCCCAGGGCTGCTCGGGGAATACGATCTATTTAAGTCGCAGATCAATCTTGAGACATCGCCAATGCTTGAGACCCTCATTCGGAGAACCCGGCCATTTGTTTTAAGGCGGACAAAAGAAGCGGTCTTAAAAGACCTGCCGGAAAAAACAGAAACGGATGTTTATTTGTCACTCACCGAACGACAAAAGTCGCTTTATCAGAAGACCGTTGCTGAGATTCAATCCAATATAGACCAAGCCTATCGGCAGAAAACCGCGTCCCAAGCCCGTATTATTGCGTTAACCGCCATTTTAAAACTAAGACAGCTTTGTATTTCGCCTCGATTACTGACCCACCAAGAAAAAGAAGATTCGCCGAAGATTGATTTCCTGCTTGAAAAGCTACAGGAACTGATGGAGGAAAACCATAGCGCATTGGTTTTTTCGCAGTTTACCTCTTTTTTGGATATTGTAGAGGAGCGGTTAAAAAAACAGGCGATTCCCTTCTTAAGACTCGATGGGAAAACCCCAACAGTAAAAAGAAAGGAGCTGGTTCAGCGTTTTCAAGGGGGAGAACACCCTACCGTTTTTTTGCTTAGCTTAAAGGCGGGCGGACAGGGGCTGAATTTAACGCGCGCGTCGTATGTCTTTCATCTTGACCCGTGGTGGAATCCCGCCGTTGAGAATCAGGCCACCGATCGCGCACATCGGATTGGGCAGACGCAAAAAGTCTCTATTACTCGAATTCTGATGCGTCATACCATTGAAGAAAAAATGATGGTCTTAAAACAAAAAAAGCTTGCGCTGTATGAAGCGGTCATGGGGGATCCCGCCCAGGCTGGCAAAGGCACGTTGATTTCTCGATCTGATTTTGACTTTCTCTTGGAGGGCAGTCATTTATTATAATATGGCTCGACAAGCTCACCACGAACGGTGCGATGTATTGCTTTAGCGGCCTCGTTTATCAATGGGCTTTTGAGCTTCAATCGCATCGAGTGCTTTTTTCTCCTCTTCTTGTTTTTTATTATACGATTGAACACCCTCGGTCGCTTTCTGAAACGGTAAAACCTTCTGGTATTGCCCAACCGATTTTTTTACAGCGGTAAAAAAAGAGCTTTCCTTTTCGGCAAAGAACCAGTGGTGTGCGACCATATAGAGGAATCCGACCAGAGCGATCTTAATGGCGACACGGGCGATCAGCTTTAAGATCATGTTTTTGATCCAAAGTTTAATCAGCCAAAAGAGAACCAGCACGACAATAAAAATGAGACTATTTCTAACAAACGGATCACTGAGCGTTGCGGATGAAATCGCTTGTGTTATTTTTTTCTTTGGTTTCTCTACTTTCTTTTCTTTGACTTCAAGCACTTTTGCCTGACTCCGAAATTTTTTCGGAATTTTATTAATATCATCGGTAAAGACTGTGACATTATTTTCCCCAACATACCGATAGATTTTGGAGGGTTCCTTTTGGGGGGGATCATCCGATAAGGCAAATCGAACAAAGACGAGATTAAAAAAAATCAGGAAGAGAATAATGGGTAGGTTTTTAGAGGTAGTTTTCATTGCAACGGACTGTCAGAAAAGTATACAGTACGGTATATGAAACGGTTTTTCTTTTCAAGCGGTTTTCTTTTACTCCCGTTCCTTCTTTTGGCCTGTGAACCTAAACCGATTCCATTGGGGGATCATCCCGGCGCGAAGATTTTTCATGGGATTGTCCGCTCCGATGTCCGCTGCTATCGTTGCCACGGCGATATTGGCGAGGGAACATCCCGTGCCATGCCGCTTGTAACGGATGGAAAAACGATTCCACGTGATCAATTTGTAAAGACGGTTTTGAATGGTCGAGATCGGATGCCTCCGTTTGCCTCTGTTCTTTCCGAGGCGGAAATTGACGAGATTATTAAATGGCTGGAAGCTGTTCATGCGAAAGAACAAACCACCCCACCCCCCGCAGTCGGCGTTCCGACTCCTTAACTAAGGAGGAGAATTAAAAACGCTTTATGAATCATGTCACCATACGGTTCTTTGCTCAGTTGAAAGATAGGGCAGGAGCAGACACGCTTTCCTTAGACATTGTTTCTGAATACACCCTCAAGCAGTTGGTCTCTCATCTGGAAGAAACGATCCCAAATCTTAAGGGCGTGTTGTCCACAGGTAATATGCAAACTGCTATCAATCAAGAATTTGTGGATGATGAAACGGTCATAAAACATGGGGATGAGGTTGCTTTTTTGCCACCCTTTTCCGGCGGTTGATCCGAAAATTATGTCTATACGCATTCAATCCGGCGACTTTTCTATTGAAGAAGAGATCGGCAAGATGAAAGGCCTCTCTCTCAAAATCGGAGGGATCGTCACGTTTTTGGGCACGGCCCGCGATTTCTCAAAAGGGCAGATTGTCACTGCACTTTCGTTTGAGCATTATCCCAAGATGGCAGAAGAGACCTTGCGGAAAATCCGGGAAAAGGCACTGACCACATTTGATATCGCCGCCGTCACAATGATCCATCGTGTTGGAAACATTCAGGTCGGAGAGAACATTGTGTTGATTGTTGTAGGTGCAGAACATCGGAAGGCGGCCTTTGATGCTTGCTCCTGGTGTATTGATGAATTGAAAAAGACCGTGCCGATTTGGAAGCGAGAGGAAACCCAAGATGGAAAGATTTGGGTTCATGACCGCCCGTAACCTAATGTCTCTATCGGGAAGCCAGAATCTAAAAACCACTGGATTCCGGCTTAAAGATTGCCGGAATGACATAGAAGGAGAGTCACTACCAAATGAACCCTAAAACAGAGATAGGAGTTTAAGAAAACTGGGAAGCCCCCTTGGATATT
>JBBTNS010000017.1:0-1010 GCA_038067655.1 Nitrospirota bacterium | reverse complement strand
CTCGGCACAAAGACGCGCAAGATGCCTTACCCGCGTAATATATCCTGTTCGCTCTGCAACGGCAATCGCGCCGCGCGCATCCAGCAAGTTAAATATATGGGAACTTTTAATACAATAGTCATAAGCGGGGCGAACCAATCCTTTTGAAATCAGTTGTGCGCATTCTTGCTCCGCAAACAAAAACCGCTGTTTTAACAATGTAACATCGGCCTCTTTGAAGTTATGATAAGACCCTTCGACCTCCGATTGATGATGGACATCGCCATATTGCACGGTATCGTTCCATTTGAGCTGAAACAGGTTGTCTACACCCTGAAGGTACATTGCCACGCGTTCCAGTCCATAAGTAATTTCTACAGAAGTGGGATCCAGCGCGATACCACCAATTTCCTGAAAGTAAGTAAATTGGGTGACCTCCATGCCATCGAGTTGAACTTCCCAGCCCAGCCCCCAAGCACCAAGCGTGGGGGATTCCCAATCGTCATGAACAAATCGGATATCATGTTCAGACAGAACAATACCCAAGTGCGTCAGGCTTTTTAGATAGAGGTCTTGAATATTGCTCGGTGCGGGTTTGATAATGACTTGGTATTGATAATAATGTGCGAGTCGGTTGGGGTTTTCGCCGTAACGTCCATCTGTGGGGCGGCGGCAAGCCTGAACAAATGCGGTTGACGAGGGTTTCGGGCCAAGTGCGCCCAAAAAAGTAGCCGGGTGGAACGTGCCCGCTCCCATTTCATTGTCGTAAGATTGAAGGATAAGACAGCCCTGATCCGCCCAAAACTGGTGAAGTTTTAAAATGAGTTGTTGGAATGTCGGCACACTGCGGCCTGGCTGAGAACCGCCTGGCAAAGGGCGCCCTGACGCAGAAGAGCCTATCTTAACAGATTTTGTGGAGACCGATTTCTTATGAGTCGCTTGCATTCGTGCCATCAGCGGGAGGAACTCCTCCCGCGAAAGATTCCCACAATATGCCAGAGAAAAAGAGGAAAATCAACCTCTCTTTTTGC
>JBBTNS010000016.1:0-6912 GCA_038067655.1 Nitrospirota bacterium | reverse complement strand
AATATGGTTGATATTCATTTTTAAAATAAAAACTGAAAGTTTTATAGATTTACTGTGATTTAAGCCAACTGCTTCATCGCCGCTTCTATAAAGTCCCACATTAACTGACGGCTGGTGGCATGCGGGTGAGGATGTGGATGTCCAGTCAGACTTTGATAGAGCGAACGTATCTTGGCTTTCTTTGCCTCTACCGTGTCAAGCACTGCTTCCGATGGAACATCCGCTACGGATTTTAATGTAGAAAAAACAGGATGCCCCGCCTGATCTTTCTTGATCAGGAAAATCTCTTCTGATGAAGGGAGAGGGGGCTCCTGCGGAGCCCCCTCTGAAGCAGTTCGAATCCAAAGGCCAACTTCAATCATTTCGCAGCGGACGCTCCACGTGAAGTGGGAAGAGGGGCCTAACGGGAAGAAGGGCGTAAAGTTTTACGCCCCTACTTAACCTCTAATAATTCGACGTCAAAAATGAGAGTCGCATCGGGAGGAATTACCCCTCCTGCCCCTCTCTTGCCGTATCCAAGCGTTGGTGGAATCGTGAGCTTTCTCTTGCCGCCCACCTTCATCGTGGAAAGTCCCTCGTCCCATCCTTTAATCACCATTCCTTCTCCTAATACAAAAGAGAATGGCTCACCACGATCAACAGAGCTGTCAAACTTTGTTCCGTTTGTCAGCCAACCCGTGTAATGAACATCCACTGTTTGGCCAACCTTTGGAGCGGCCCCTTTTCCTTCTACGATATCAACATATTGTAAACCTGATGCAGTCGTCACGATGTTCTCCTTTTTCTTTGCGGCCATTTTTTCACCGGCCATGATGTTCCCAACATAAAAAATAACGAGGGTAATCCCCATTATAGAAAAAAAAATCGGTTTTAGTTTATTCATCATAAACGATCCTTTCTGATACAAGATACATTAACCCTCCCAGCCTCCCCTTTATTAAAGGGGAGGAGTCCCCCTCTTTACCAAAGAGGGGGGGGAGGCGTTATCAAATACGACATTCCCACTAAAATGAGACTCTGCGCGCGCCGCCCGCCCGACTTTCAGAGAGCGGCAGGATCCGCTTGTCCCCCAAGGGAAGCACGCGTAAGAATCCCCACTGACCCGCTTCCTGATACGCCATACGATGATTCGTATAGACATAATCGGCGGAAAGCGAATAAACGCCGCCGGCGTTCAGATAGACGTTCATCGTCTCGCTGCCGCCAAACTCCAGATTGCTCACCAAGTCAGCGCCTTTCATAAACGGCTCTTCCGGCCATTCATGCCCTTCCACGCCGAATACGCTGTTTTGTTCGCTAAACGCGCCATAAACATGGATCACCACGGCATCACCCGCGTGTGTTTCCAAAATCGGCGTAACAGGATCACCCGTCTTTCCTTCTCCAATACAAGAGAAGATTGCGCTAAGGCTCTCGCAGCCTTCATTCACACGAAGGCTAAACGGATCGCTCTTATAATTGACTCCGGTAAGCCCTGCCACCTGTTGCAAATATGGCATGAAGCTCGTTCCCAAAATATTATCCTCATCTTGGAAATAAAGCGAGAAGTCCCGATAATTCGAGCGTCCCTTTGTTTCTGGAACGCCGGGATCCAAAATCACATCTGCTCGCCAACTATTCTTCAGCGAAATATCGACACCGGTCACCGGGTCGCGATACAAAGAACCTTTTGGTCCAATCACAATCGAGCCAAAAAGACCGTCTCTTTGATTGTGAATCGGATCCGCAAAGTCCGCGACAAATGCCGCATTCTCACCCACCTGTGGATGGGCATAGAAGGTGTACGTCTTCTTTTCCCCAGGCCCAATTGTTTGATCCCCCGGATTCTTCCCCACGTTAATCCCTTGAGAAGAAAGCGGATCAAACGCAAGGTTATCCACGTGGAACGAAGCGCGCCCTTCAGCCAGATCGTTCTTCAAATTGACCTTGATGCAATCGCCCACATTCACATGCAAGGTCAACGGCATCGGCTGATAATCCCCCGCAACTTTTGACTTCTCGTCCGCCAACACAAAAACCTTTCCAGACGGATTGGTAATATTAAGCATCCGGCCAAAATCAACTTCTAATGCTGCTTCCGTTGATCGCGACGTAAAAGACAATTTCTTATCCATTGCCACGACGTTAAATTCCTTCACCGGCGCAGAAGAAGGACAAACCTCTGTCGCCGACGTGGGAATTTCTTCATGTCCACGAAGCGGTTTTAAGTCGGCCACCTCTTTATCCAAGACCCGAATCAGACCCCAACTGCCCTCAGACATTTTCGAGGCACGGCCATTATAGTAAAGATAATCGCCCGCCATTTTCTGAGGCCCGCCCGCAGCCGGAATCGAAAGATCATGTCGTTCCGCAATCCCGATATGAATCGTGTTTCTCGGCTGAGACTCCTCGTTGTAGCGTTGATATCTAAACCAATGCCCAGTCACATGAACCGTGTGACTCTCATTGACGGCAGTCACCAGATTCCGAATCATGATCGGATCGCCCAGATAGGCCGTCAAAAGCGGCGTATCTGGATCCTGATGCACATTGCTGCTAAAGACGAGCGACGGATCGGGATTCACCGAAAGCCGCCGATTAAACGGCGCAACCCGCATATTAAACGCGCCTCCCGTCGTGTGCGTACCGCCATTTAAATACTCGTTTGGCGTTAGCAGAATATTTTTCTGCTTATTGAGCGGATAGGACAATGTCGTACCTGCCTCTGCCGCCTGCTCTAACGCCTCCGGTGGATTTCCAGTGGACACGGTATTGGCCGTCGAGAAGAGGGTGTCCTGAATATGAAGCACCATCTCCCTAAAGCTTCCAATCGCATCAATGGAATGCGGTTCGTTGGTGTGAACGTCCACCACATAACCACTTCGTGTCAGAAGGCCTGTCTTCGGATCATGATAAGTCGAGCCCGGTGGCTCGATAATCGTGCTCCCAAACGCGCCATGCTGCCACGAGATCGCACCGTATGCATGATCGTGCCAATAGGTCGTTCCCAAATCCATATCGGGATAATAACGATATCGGACATACTCGACGCTGACAATCTCGTCTGCGGCATGATTAAAGGCCAACGGCGTCGTGAACGTAATCTCTTTGCCGTCAATCGCCTTAATACGCCGAATCTCAAACGTATCTACTTGCTCCATCCCGATGGCCAAATTGGTACCCACATGGTACTTCTCAGCCTTCTTTTCGTCGGTGAGAACAATGTAGTCTTTGCCCGCCTTTGCCTTTTTTGCCAATTTTGCGTTCATTGGCATGGGAAGGCCGTGCGTGGCCTTTGCATCATTGGCCAACTCGTCCTTAAACGGACGAACCGACTGCTCATACGAAAAACCAGCAATCACGCCGTCAGAGGCCTGATTGTCAAACTGCCACATGTGAGAATGAATATTGAGCTTGCTCGCAAATGCATTTTCAGGATTATCCCTCCATGTACTAGTGAGAACGACATCAATACAATCGTAGACATTGGCACGATAAACGAGTGGAATCCGTTTTTCGGGATTCTTCATCACATCGTCATAATCCTCCATCAACACGAAGATTAACCCATCATCATCCACCACCGGCGGATTCTTCCCATCTCCCTTTGCAAGCGTAATCGGCAACTGACCGACTGCCTGAATGCGATAAAACTTCCGCTGTGCGGCATTATCGTTTTCTCTGGGACACAAAGACCAAGGGCCTTGCTCCCCAGGTCGCGCAGGACGAATGGTTTCCTTTCCAGAAGCGATCTCTCCACCATTTCCAGTGCCTGCCGGCTCTCCATAAGGATTAAATACCTTATCCTTCGCAACCACTCCGCCCTCTTCCTGATGGAAAGGCTCAAGCCACGGTGCAGGACCGTGATCGCGCGCAAACGGAGGACGCTTTCCAAAATGAGGCTGTAAATGCGGCCATGCCAGTTTCCCTGTCTTTGGATCAAAAGCGACCTTCCGCGCATTTCCAGGGCCAACCTTTATTCCCATGTGTTCATCGGGCACGCTATAGCGCGGCCATTTTTGCGTCGTTTCCTTCTCCGTCATCGCCAATGGCCCTTTCGGGGTATTGGTCCATGTCCAATCCAAAACCGTGGCGTCATAGGCAAGGATCTGCCCCTTTTCGTCTGGAACATGTCCGGGCTGTCCTTGTTTAGGCAACATCGCCGTTACCCAATCGGTGATCGAGACTTTTGCCGGATTGGCCGAAAAGTCCGTTTCCTTGAGCGTAATCTCCCACTTCTTACCAAACCAGTTTACCGTCTTGCCAATCAACGCTGTATTATCAACCGAGACGAGCATCTTTCCTTTCCGATCTGGAAGCTCCGCCAACGGCTTCATAATATCCTGCTGAAAGCCTTCTGTTTGAAGCGTGTTATAAACCCGCCAAAAACTCCACATGCCCGCAACATAATGATGTGCAACGTGACAATGGAATAAAAAGTCGGCTGCCAAATGCTGGCAAAGACCCGCACCGCAATCCGGCTCCAAATCAAACACCTGCTGCGGCCCAATCACCTGCACGTCTACCTGCTCACTTTTCCCCCGCATTCTCGGAAACTTCACAGGACCACCCTTACCGCCCGCGAAGAAAGAGGATTCAGCCTTGGGGTCGCGAGGCCAACGAATCGTTCCCCCGTGCGGATGATGGGAATGAAAAATATCCGATCCACCATGCACCAAACGGAACTTGGAAGGATCGCCGAGATAGCCGCGCGGCATCGGAGTTGCCGGATCGCCAAACGTGTAAGAACCATAGGCTTGAGACTCATCTTCAAAATGAAACCGCTTCTTCTGCTCTGCCAGATTGTTGGTTCCAAACGGCTCGCTGCGATAGTTCAACGCACGCGCACCAGGACGATAGACATCCGTGATGGGATCACGCTGTGGCAACATCTCGCCATTTTTGCTCAACGGGCGAAACGCCTCATCCCCAATTTCGTGATACATAATCGTATATTCACGAAAATCGGGCTGATCGTTTGACCCAACAATCATCGCTTGCCAACCACTCTTTATCGGCGCACCCGTATTCGCATCCAGATACGTGGCTCCAACCGGCTCCACAACGAATGTCCCGACGAGTCCCAATCCCGTTTGTAAACGATGGCCATGACTATGGAATGTGAGACCGCCCTCTTGGGCACTCGGTGAAACATACCACTCAAAAACCTGATTCTTTCCCGGCGCAACGGCCGAGTCTGCATTCGCCGCAACGGCCGGTTTCCCCGTCTTTTTAATCAGCATGGATGACCCATGAATATGGATACCGACGGATTCGCCGTCTGTGGTCTGATTTCTTAACGTCATGATGACGCAATCGCCCGAATTGGCACGAATGACGAGCGGGGTAATCAGATCGCCCTGACTGCCCACTGTCGCCGCACCGCCATCATATTCCTTCTCACGAGCCGCCGCGTTGGTCTTTTCTTCCTGACGAACGCCTTCCAGATTTTCAGCAAGCACATACATATATCCCGGATAATAATCCATCCAACGATTCAGCGTAATCTCAACGTTAATCGCGGCAATATCAAACTCTTTGACCGGCGCATTCTTTGGACAACGACCGCCGGAAGTGACCGATTCCTCATTATTGCCGGTAGGCCCAAGTAAAACGCCCTGCTGCATCATTCCGGAAAACATATCCAATTGATGACCCGGCCCACTCATCGCGGAAAAAGTCCCAACCGGACGCGCTTCAGCTTTTGTCTCATGTTGGTGCTCGTCGTGTGATTCTGCCGAAAACTGCTCCATGATCTTTTCATGAAAAGTATTCATCTTTTGAATGGTTTGCGGCCGACCCTCGGCAGTCGCTTCGATCAGCTCCTGCTGTTCTAATTTTTTCTGCCATTCGGGTTTTTCCTTTTCATCCGCAGCAAACGCCGGAGAAAAAATCATTCCGAACATTAAAAGGGTTAAAAAACCAAACAACTTTACTTTGCTTTCCATTCAATACCTCCCTGTTATTTAATGTACACCCTCAATGAATCAGACGCAGCGAGTCGGCAGACTCAAACACGCGGGTCATCACACTTTTAGACTCAAATTCAAAATTCAATGAAACAGACTCCCCTTTGGAAACAACAATCTCTTTCACAATCGGCTTAAAATGCGGATGCCACGCCATCACCTGATAGGTTCCAGACGGAATCTCGGCAATGTTAAAAACACCATCCCGTTTCGTCTGAGCGTAATAAGGATTGTCAACAACCATTCCGTAAGTCTGCATATATTCGTGCATACCGCAAATCATCTGAACAAGTTTCTTCCCGTTTTCAAAGTGGGGAATGCCGCCCCAAGACTTCGTTGTTCCGACAATTGGAAAATTAAGTAAAACATGGCCTGTTTCTTGTTGGAAAAGCTGACCGTTATGTGGGATGGGGTCTTGATTCACAACGGAAACCCTTTGGCGATCTTGAAAAACCGTAACGAGCGGGTGCACATGATGAACATGGCCCTGCTCATTTGATTCGTACATCTCATGATGTGAAGATTCTTGAGGATGAAACATACAATCGGTTGTAAAAAAACTGGTGTTGACCGGCTTAAAAAACTTCCCCTTTTTGACATCCTGTATCGCAATAATGGCATCCTGCATCGCGCCTTGTGGGGTGACATTATATTCCTCTAAGGAAACATTCCCTTTCCCATCTGCAATCTTTCCGCAAAATTGACTAAAGGGAGACATGCCCAGTCTAAAAACCACCGGAGGCGGAACCGCGCCATTCAATGTCACAATGCCCGACAACGTGGCCCCATCATCAACAGGAACCGTCTCATAACCAAAGGAAATCACTGGAAATGAGATCAGAAAAAAGGCAATTAAACTGTTCTTAAAATAGAACTTCATGGCTTATTTTACAGCCCCCCAAAAAAAAAGACAAGGGACGATCTTTATATCGCAACGCCGCATTGCCTGTCAAGAGTGGCATGG
>JBBTNS010000015.1:0-16617 GCA_038067655.1 Nitrospirota bacterium | reverse complement strand
CCCTGAGTTCAACAATCAAATGCAGCACTTATATATTAGGATATCCGTTTTATGGAAAATGTAGAAATTAAAAAACAAAATGAAAGTGCTGTTAAAGATGGATGCCTTAATCTCAGACGGATGCGTCGTAAGGCAGGCTTGGCATTTTGAATAAAATGCCCTAAACTTGCGGGTAATACGCACCTGTGCTAGACTCCCTGCGTGTTCGCAGGACACAGTGCCCTTAGAATGATCGTGTTCAACCGATTTTGATTGCGAAGCGTCGTGTTACGCCGTTCGCAGGACAGCCTTATGACGACCCTCATTGCCACGTTCGTTATTTTTGGATTGCTGATCGGCAGCTTTCTGAATGTCTGCATCTGCCGGCTTCCTGAGAACTTGTCGGTGGTCTTTCCCCGCTCACACTGTCCTTCTTGTAAAAAACAAATCGCCGCTTACGATAATATTCCGATTCTTAGTTTTCTCTTTCTGCGCGGCCGATGCCGCACATGTCAGTTGCCAATTTCATGGCAATACCCCCTTGTTGAGGCATTAAACGCGATTGGCTATTTTATCATTCTGAACCATTTTGGTTTGACTGCAGAGACCCCAATTTATGCCGTTTTCTTTTCTGCCTTACTGGTCATCACCGTTATTGATTTAAAACATCAGATTATTCCAGATGTCATTACATTACCCGGCATTCCCCTTGCCCTGCTGGCCGCATCGTTTGCACTGCCAACAGGGTTTGTAAACGGCGTCTTCGGGCTTCTTGCAGGCTTCGGCCTATTTTATCTGATTGCGACTTTGTCGGTGCTGATCATGAAAAAGGAGGGAATGGGCGGCGGTGATATTAAACTCATGGCCATGATCGGGGCACTGTTGGGGTGGAAGGCCGTTTTACTGACCACGTTTGTTGCTTCTTTGTCAGGGTCGGTTATTGGACTTTTTCTTATTTTGACTCGGTTGAGAAGCCGAACCGATCCGATCCCATTTGGCCCGTTTCTGGTGTTGGGTGCCCTGATTTTTATCTTTTTTGGGAATGATTTACTGAACTGGTATTTTCAGCGATACTCTTATAATCCTATCTAAGGGTGATGTAAAATTCCCCTACTCAGATGAGGAGGGGTTAGGGGTGGTTTGCAGAGGCGAGAATGAACATACAGGCTAATGATGGAAAACAAAAGGTGTTTTATTAGAACAAACCACCCCAAACCCCTCCTTAACCAAGGAGGGGAATAACGGATGCCATTCAAACGATTCCGTTTTATTTTTATTCTCTTCGCAATCGGCATCTTCTCTCTGCTGGTTTTGTTTTACCTCTATCAATCGCTTCGGCTGGATTCGCCGCGAGCGAACGCAGAGGCCGAAGCCTTTTTCCTAATTAAAGTTGTTTTCTGGGGAGGCGGAGGACTCATTGTGGCCTCTTTTATTCGTTTCTTACTCTCACGCGCGGCAGAAGACAGAAAACCAGAAAAAAAAGATACGGGACTGCTGGTTGATACCTATCAAGATGTGATTCATGAATTAAAACAAAAAGAACGGGCACTCACAGAAATTAATGAGGGGACAAAAGCCTACGCGCTGACGATAGAAAATTATAACGAACATATTCTAAAGAGCGTCACCAGCGGTGTCGTTACGTTTAATTGCGATCGAAAGATCACCACACTCAACCCAGCCGCAGAGGAGATATTGGGAATTTCGAGTAGCGTGGTGATGGGCCAAATTTGTGAAGGAGTCTTTGACGCGAATTCTGTATTTTCCTCCTTGTTACACGAGACGCTTATAGAACACAATAAACTATCTCGAAAAGAATCGGATGTCCTACGCCCAGATGGGGAAAAAATATCGTTAGGGCTGACCGCGTCTCCCCTGCGTGATCAAAAAGGATCCGTCATTGGGGCAATTATTGTCTTTACCGATCTGACCGAGATGAAGGTGCTACAAGAGCAGCTCGAGATGAAAAAAAGGCTGGCATTGATGGGGGAGATGTCGGCCTTTATTGCGCATGAGTTCAGAAACTATATGGGAACAATTTTAGGATTTACGAGTATGCTCTCAAAAGAGTTCACCCCGAAGGATCCTGGATTTTCGATGACCTCGGCGATCATACGAGAGTTGTCCACAATGGAACAGTTGATTACCGATTTGCTGTCCTACGGCAAGAATCCCTTCTTAACCTTAACTCATACGGATGTGATTCTGATGATACAAGAGGTTATGGATTCTTTCCAATCCGCAGGGCACGTTGCCCCAAAAGAGACGCATCAAACAATTCGGTTTATCTCCCAGTTTCAGCCCTGCGAGGCCTCGATTGATCCCATCTTAATGCGGCAGGCCTTGTCAAATCTAATCCGAAACGCCTTGGAGGCGATGGCATTGGACGGAGAGACCTATCCGGGGAAACTCACGGCGACTGCCGGATATTTAGGGGATCGTTTTGTCGAGATTAAAATCTCCAACACGGGGAGGGGAATCCCGAAAGATCAACTGGAGAAAATCTTTCTTCCTTTTTTCACCACTAAAGAAAAAGGGAGCGGGTTGGGATTGGCCCTTGTACAAAAAATTGTTCTCGCGCACAATGGAATATTATCTGTGGAAAACGAGGAGGATGTCGGAACGACGTTCATCATGACAATTCCAAGGACCCCCTAGCCGGGGGAGGCAGAATGACAGCTCCCGTTGGTCGCTGTGAATAAGGGCACCTCTACCTATTGCGTGAAAAGATTACGACGTATCCGATAGGGTCGGAATACTATGGAAACGATTTTACTGGTTGAAGATTTAGAAAGTTTGGCGAATATGCTCGCGCTGGCCTTGGAGAAAGCCGGGTTTCGCGTGGTGTCGGCAAAAGACGGCGCGGAAGGGATTGCGAAGATCAAAGACGGCGGGATTGACTTGGTGGTCACTGATTTGAAGCTGCCTAAAAAAAACGGAATGGATATCTTGCGCGCGTCAAAAGAGTATTCATCTGAAATTCCAGTGATTCTGATGACGGCTTATGGGAGCATTGAGACGGCCGTCTCCGCGATGAAAGAGGGGGTGTCCGATTTTATTACGAAGCCGTTTGATCCAGATCATCTCATTCTTCAAATTGAAAAGGGGCTGGAGAAAAAACGGCTTCTGATGGAAAATCTGATTCTCAAGGAAAATTTGGCTGGGCAGATCGGGTTTCCAAAAATTATCGGGAAGTCGCAGGCCATCTCTGATGCCACAGAAAAGATACAAAAAGTGGCACCGGGGAAAACGACTGTTTTACTTCTGGGAGAGTCAGGCACGGGGAAAGACATTTTTGCCCGTGCGCTTCATCTGCTCTCGCCCCGCCGCGAGAAGCCTCTGGTCTCGATTAACTGTGCGGCCATTCCGAAAGAGCTTTTGGAAAGCGAGATGTTTGGCCATGAACGCGGGGCGTTTACGGGTGCAATCGGTCGGAAAATCGGACGATTTGAGTTGGCCGACAAAGGGACTCTTTTCTTGGACGAGATTGGAGATATGGAGCTAACGCTTCAGGCCAAACTCCTTCGTGTCTTAGAAGAGGGCGAAGTCATGCGCGTTGGGGGAACGACGAACGTAAAAATTGATGTTCGTCTCATTGCGGCAACCAATCAGAACCTGCTTTCTCGTGTCTTGAAAAAAGAGTTTCGAGAAGACCTTTATCATCGGCTCAATGTGTTCTCGATTGTCATTCCGCCCCTTCGGGAAAGACGGGAGGATATTCCGGCACTGACCGATTATTTTATCGAACAGATATCAAAGACGCTCAAAAAAGAGGTTCGAGGGATTTCGGACGAGGCGATGCGAGTGCTCAACGCGCACCCCTTTACCGGCAACATTCGAGAGCTTCAAAATTGTATTGAACGGGCGATTATTTTATCCGAGGGAAATCTGATCTCGCCGCAAGATTTGGGGCTGACAAAAGTGCCAGCGCTGCAGGAACCGATTCTAATATCAGGGGGATTGCAGGAGGCCAGCCGTGCGGCAGTGGTGTCCGTAGAGTCTAGAATCATTCAGCAAGTTTTGTCCGAATGTGGCGGGAACAAGTCGAGAGCTTCGGAACGACTGCAAGTCAGCTATAAAACGTTACTCACCAAAATCAAAGAATACAAAATCGAGTAGGGGCACTGCTAAACCTGCTGTATTCTGAACATCGCGCAACAGTTTAAATCCACACAGTCACTCTAAACCTCGGCGATATCCAGGATTCCATCGCCGTTTAAATCCCCAATGGCAACAGGTCATCCTCATGGTTCTGTATGAATGAAATTGAGACCAAAAGCAGTCCCATCACCCTGTGCAGAATCAAACGTAAATTTGAGAGAAGTCACTGCGCTGAGATCAGCAGATCCTGTTAGACTCGCAAAAGGGATATTGAAAAAAGAGGGGGAGGGGATTGGGAGAATTTCGCCGCTAAAGGTAGAAGTACCTGCAGCTGACATAACAACCATATTAAAAAGCAGAGGACTAGGACTATTTACAAACCCAAAACCAAGAACAAACTGATTATTGGCCCCTCCTGACGTTAAATCAAAAGGACCTGGGTCATAGGTTAGGGTAATCTGACCGTCCGCTGTAGAGTCTTCGGTGTAAAATAGGTCATTGCCTTGACCTGCTACAGGTACAGTCACCGCACCAGAACCACCGGAATGTTGCAGATCAACGACACGTTTGCTACCGATGACACCTGCACACCCAGTAGCGGTATGGGTAGCACTTGGCCCCGCTGAATTGACGGACAAGTTCTGGGGACAAGCACTAAAATCATCAATAATGAGGGGACCAGCAGGGGTTTGGGTGGTATTGAGCAAGACCGAAACGGCAGAGGTGGCCTGATTTGCCACGGCGAGGTCTGCTTTTCCATCTCTATTTAAATCGCCAATGGCAACGGAGCTTGGGCTACTTCCAACGGCAAATGTAAGCTGTGGGGAAAAGGTGGTGTTTTCCGTGTTAGGGGTGGTATTGAGCAAGACCGAAACGGTAGAGGAGGCCTGATTTGCCACGGCGAGGTCCGGCCTTCCATCCCCATTTAAATCCCCAATGGCAACGGAGCTTGGGGCCTCTCCCACAGCAAACTGAGACTGTAGGGCGAAGGTAACGGCTCCGCCGGAGGTGGTGGTGGTATTGCGCAAGACCGAAATGGTATTGGATTCTTTATTTGCGACGGAAAGGTCCGGTCTTCCATCGTCATTTAAATCCCCAATGGCAACAAAGCGTGGGCCCAATTCCACACTAAACGTAGACTGCAGGGCAAAGGTAGCGGGGCCAGTGCCGGTGGTGGTGGTGGTGGTATTGCGCAGGATCGAAACATTA
This sequence comes from Nitrospirota bacterium, assembly GCA_038067655.1. Taxonomy (GTDB): domain Bacteria; phylum Nitrospirota; class Nitrospiria; order SBBL01; family SBBA01; genus JACPZM01. The sequence goes on along the minus strand of JBBTNS010000015.1, from coordinate 11,328 downwards.
TTAGAGTTAAAATTTGCCACGGCGAGATCATCTGGGGCTTCATCTCCATCTAAATCTCCAATGGCAACGGAGCTTGGGCTACTTCCAACGGCAAACGACATAGACTGTGTTGTAAAGGCGGGGGTTGTCGTGCCAAGGGGCGTCTCATTGATCAAGATAAAAATAGTATTGAAGGGCTGGTCTACCACGGCAAGGTCTGGTTTTCCATCTCCATTCAGATCCCCAATGGCAACGGAGATGGGGCTACCCGCCGCGCCAAAGTCAGCCTTTGGGGCAAAGGTAGTAGTTGTCGCGCCCATGGGAGTCGTATTGAGTAGGACCGAGACATTAGAGGCGCCTCCATTTGAGACGGCGAGGTCTGGTTTTCCATCTCCATTCAGATCCCCAATGTCAACGGAGTTGGGAAGCTCTCTTGTGTCAAACGTAGACTTTGTGGGAAAGGTCGCGGTTCCCGCGCCCATGGGAGTCGTATTGAGCAAGACTGAAACAGTATTGGAGGCCTGGTTTACCACAGCAATGTCCGGGTTCCCATCACCATTTAAATCCCCAATGGCAACAAAGCGAGGCTCGGCTCCCGCGGCAAACGTAGACTGTGGGGAAAACAGGTCATCATCGATAATCTTAACAATCACCTGTTGTTGACCACTTTCACTGCCATTGACCACCATATTGATATCAACAATGACTGTCTCGTGAGGCTCAATCATTGAATCAACAACGGTCGTCAAGTCAACCGAGGTCGCAATCTCACCCGCCGGAATGGTCATTGTCAGCGGCAACACAAAATCCGTCGACGACGCCGTAGAACCACTCGTTTCAAGCGTCACCGTCACAGCTTGAAAAGAAGTTCTGTATAACCTCGCTGTAATGGAGGTGCTTGATGCCGTTCCAGCCGCTGTCCCCTCTATGATGTCCAGGATATCCACCGACAACGTCACCACAGGCAGCGGTGTTACCGTTAAGCTCGTTTGAAGAACAGTCGTGGCTCCCAAGTCAGCCACGATTGTGACATCCCCCTCGTTGTCGCAGGAAAAAACATGCAATTGATTACGAACACGAGGAGGAGTGTTTACACTCGAACTCCATGTTGCAATCTCTGTCAAATCAACGACTGAGTCATCTTCCAGTGTTCCTTCCAGCTTATACGAAATGGTCTGGCTAACGAGACACTCTGCCTTGCCTGGTGAGAGAACAAATCTGTTGTTAAAAGCCGATTGATTGAGGACTAATTCAATGGGTATCGAAACCGCCCCGCCAGATAAATTTTGGGTCGTGGAGCCCGTGAACAGAAGAATCCCATTCTTATTTCTTGCCTCTACGGAAAAAACCCGAGCTAGACCATTTGGAATGAGCAATTGCACAATCGTGGTACCCTCCGTGCTGACCACAATTGTAGTAGATATCGGAGCCATTCCAGGCCCCCCTACCTGAATGAAAATAGATGAAATGGTGGATAGGGCCAGTGGTGCCGCATTCGGCGCAAAGCTGGGCTTTCCCAAGCCAGATGGGTTTGCGGGGAGGCTTAGATTTAAATGAACAGATGTTTGGCTCTGGAAATTCTGTTCCGAACCACACCCGGCAAGAAAAAGAATCGCTAAGAAATATCCCCAACGTTTCATAAACCCAATTCCTTTGAGCATACGGGAAGCCTCTTTAAAACTCTTAGAGCGCGAGTAGTATAGCACAGGGAAGTAGCGGAAAATCAAGGAAAGATAGAATTGGGTAGTGTATCATATTTTGTGTCAGAGGGGGGATGGGATCGTTTGAATGTTGTTCAAGACATTCATTAACCCAAAAAGATTGAACGGCGGTTCCGAGAGGTTCTGAGAAGAACAAGACCGATGGACATGTTTAGTGATCGCACCAGTATCGATCGTATTTTGTTCTCCGTTTTTGCTCATGAAAACAAAAAGGAGAAAACATTCGCCCCATTCCTCTCCTGACACAAAATATTTGACATTACCTATCGGGAGGTGAATCGCTAGATATGGCCAGAATCACTGGCCAGAATGATGCTTTTCATAACTAGTCAAATCAGTTGCCGCGGCGTTATCAATAAACCAAGTGATCTCTCCGGCATCGGGAGAGACTAATTGAGCGGGAGTTTGATTGGGACAATACGGCCCCTCTAAAACCTCACTGAGTCTTTTTGCCTTATCGGCCCCTGTCACTAGAAAAAAAACACGCGCAGAACGGGTTAAGATCACTGGAGTCATCGTCAGCCGATACGCGGACAGTCGAGGCGCCCAATTGGCCACAACCATTTTTGACCTTTCCGTTAAGGCGACTGTCTCCGGAAAAAGCGAAGCGGTATGGCCGTCCGCCCCCATTCCCAATAAGACCAAGTCGAATGAGGGGATAGAACAATCTCCAACAACAAGGCCAAAAGCCGTACGAATCTCGTTCTCGTAGTCAAGCGCGGCTGTCGCGGGATCGGCTTCACCTTTTAATCGGTGAATATGAGAGTCAGGGAGTTTGACTTTCGACAAGAAGGCGTCGGTTGCCATTTTAAAGTTGCTATCGGGATGATCCGGCTTGACGCAACGTTCATCTCCGAAAAAGATATGAACATGATTCCATATTGCGCCGCTCTTCTCGATTTGGTCAGCTAAAATCTCATAAAGCCGCTTGGGGGTTGATCCTCCGGCTAAAACAAGATAAAAACCTCTTTCTTCTTGCACCGATTTTGAAACGAGACCCATAATTCGGGATGCCGCTTCCAGTAAAAGATTTTCAACAGTCGGAAAGACAATACAATGCCTGGGTGTCATCATTGATAACCTTATGGGCACCTCTAAAAACCTACTGCGCGTTCAAACTGCTGTGACCGCTCGTGACAGTTTTTAGAGATGCCCTTCTAGAAACTAGGTTACGTTGCGCCATTTTCGGCCATCGGAGGAAAGCATATTCTCCGATTCCTCCGGCCCCCAACTGCCTGACGGATATTCCGGAAGCCACTTGATATTCTGCTTCTTCCAACCTTCCAGAATATCAGTGACCCAATGCCATGCCGCTTCAACGGCATCCCTCCGCATAAAAAGAGTTGGGTCCCCGATCATGACATCCATTAGCAACCGTTCATACGCCTCAGGTGAGACGCCACCATACTGCTCATTATACTGAAAGTCCATATGGACGGGGAGGACATGCACCTTTGAGCCGGGGCGTTTGGAGATCAGCTGGATCGAAAAACCTTCATCCGGTTGAATCCGAAGTACCAAGAGGTTTGGGTTAAGCTGCACATCTGGGTTGGCATTAAATAAAATCTGCGGAACCGATTTAAACTGTACGACAATTTCCGTTGTTCTTTTTTCCATCCGTTTTCCCGTGCGAAGATAAAACGGAACATTTGCCCATCTCCAATTGTCCACAAACGCCTTAATTGCCACAAACGTTTCGGTCATTGAGTCGGGCGAAATCCCATCTTCACTCTTATATCCCAAAAGAGAGCTCGCCTCAACAGGAGGGGCGTACTGTGCGCGGACGGTATATTGATCCACCCCCTTCCCCACAATCGGGCGGAGCGTACGAAGGACATCCAGACGTGCATCCCGAACCACATTGGGGTCTAATGACCAAGGCGGCTCCATGGCCACAAGGCAAAGCAGTTGCAAGAGATGATTTTGAACCATATCCCGAAGCGCTCCAGACCCATCGTAATAGGTGGCGCGCGTTCCAACCCCCTCCTCTTCGGATGAGGTAATCTGGACACTATCAATGTGATGATTGTTCCATAACGGTTCAAAAATAGAATTCGCAAATCGAAAGACCAATAAATTCTGAACAGACTCTTTTCCCAAATAGTGATCAATTCGATAAATCTGCGACTCCTGAAAAACATCGGAAATGACATCGTTGATCGCTCTCGCCGATTCCAGATCGTGTCCTATCGGCTTCTCAACAATTACGCGGGAGCAAGGGACACCCTCCGGCGATAAAACCAGATCGGCCTTACGAAGCCCTTGGCAGGCATTCGAAAAAGAGGTGGGCGGAATCGCTAAATAGAAAAAGTGGGTTCCAGGCAGCGTGTATCCTGCCTCCATTTTTTTTGAAAAATCGCGAATGTCGTCATAAAGCGACTGCTTCTCGATCTCACCCGCCAGATAATAGATAGACTTCTCAAATATTTCCCACTGCGTTGTCTCAACGCGCTGTCGTGAGAACTTCTCTGCAGCTTCCCGCAGAGTGGCACGAAACCCTTCATGGCTCATTTCTTTCCGGCCGAGGCCCAATATCACGGTTCCCTCCGGTAAGGAGCCATCTAGATAAAGGTTGTACATCGCCGGAACCAGCTTCCTGCGCGCCAGATCTCCCGATCCGCCAAAAATGACCAGTAGCGACGGGGCCGTATTAGATTTTTTCTCTCCCGTTTTGATATCGCCCGGAACCATTTTTTTATTTGACACCATGTCCTCCAAACGCATGACGCATTGCGGATAGCATCTTTTCAGCAAACGATTCTTGTTGACGCGAGCGAAACCGAGTAAAAAGCGCAGCGGTGAGTGTTGGCACCGGAACATCTTTATCAATGGCATCCAATATCATCCAACGCCCTTCCCCCGAATCCTGGACATAGCCTTTGAAGTGAGAAAGGTTTGGACTCTCGGCCAATGCGCTGCCGGTTAACTCCAGAAGCCATGAGCGAACCACACTGCCTTGCATCCACAAGTGCGCGATTTTCGCAAGATTCAGGTTGTAGCTACTTTTCGACATCAACTCAAACCCTTCCGCATAACCTTGCATCATGGCATATTCAATTCCATTGTGCACCATCTTGACGTAATGCCCTGCCCCGTGCGCCCCAACATGCTCCCAGCCGTCTTTTGGCGCAAGGGTTGTTAAAATGGGCTCCAGGCGGTTTACAATGGGGGCATCTCCCCCAACCATCATGCAATAGCCCAGTTTTAATCCCCAGACTCCGCCGCTGGTCCCAACATCAACATAATGAATCCCCTTTTCTTTCAATGCAGGCGCACGGCGAACATCATCATGAAAATTGCTGTTTCCACCATCAATAATGAGATCGCCCGGCTCCAAAAGATCAGACACGGCAGTAATCGTCTCCTCCGTAGGGGTGCCTGAGGGAACCATAACCCAAACCGCGCGCGGGCTTGTTAGCTTTGAGACCATGTCGGATAAAGAGACCGATGCGACACAACCCTCTTTTTCCGCCTGCAAAACCAGATCGTGCGTGCGGTCATAAACTACGACACGATGCTGGTCCTTCCGCAGCCGCTTGACCATGTTCATTCCCATCTTTCCCAAACCAATAAACCCTATTTCCATGGCAAACCTCCTTTGTTCTAAATTGATGGAATCCGTTTTATTTTGACAACGCCCCTTTGACTGCTTTCACTAAAAGATTTAACCCTTCGCTCAAACTTCCGGTAATATGAACCCTCAAAACTCGGCGGTCTCGATTGATGAGACAGGTATAATCCCCTAACGACTGTGCGCTTTTAAGCTGTCCAAAGGTAAACAACTCGCCGGGGATTGAAAGGTCTGTTTGGTCGTCCGAAGTGATCTGCAAAAACAAGCCGGTATTGCCCCCGCCTTTGTGCAGCTGACCGGTTGAATGAAGAAACCGGGGGCCAAATCCCAGGGTGGTTGCAACCTGTTTCTTGTTGCGAATCTCTGCCCGAATCGCTTGTAAGGAATTATAAATCGCGTCGGTTCTTTCAAGATAGGCATTGATCGCCGCGTAATCCCCCTCTTTGATCCTTGAAAAATGGGCGGCAAGAACCGCATCCATTGTAATCCCCGTGGCGGACGCGCCTCCCCACTCCAAGCGATTATCTCCCCAGATTTGAAACGGGCCAATCTTTAATAGCGGCGACTCCTGCTTAGGGGCTTCTCCTTTTCGATAAAGATCTAAAAAACCGTTTGTGTAATCTTTGCTCTCCTGAACATTGGGCTGATCAAAAGGATTAATACCCAGGATCGATCCTGATACTGCCGTCGCAATCTCCCAGAGGAAAAATGCCTCTCCAATGTGAATGAGCTTCGATAATTCGATCGTCACAACAGGGTGGCCCGCAGACTGCAATGCTGCGATAAAAGCCTCCTGATTGGAATCAATCGCATGGAGATCACGGGTGTGGATAAACAGTCGGTCGGCCCCATAAGCCGAAACCGCGCCAACTGGCTCATCATCAATGGGGGTGATCCCCTTTCCTGCCTTGCCAGTGGATTCCGCAATCAGTTGTTCTACCCATGCACCCAGGCTTTTGACCGATTGCCCGCTGATAAACGTGATCTTGTCTTTTCCGAGAAGTGCCATCTCTCCCATAACTGCTCCCAATCGCACCCCGGGGTTTCCTTCGGGGAGGATCTCCGAAGTGCAACTTTGACGCATCTGATCTGCCCGTAAAAGGAGGGTTTCAATATCAATACCGATCAACCCACCCGGAACGATCCCAAAGTTGGAGAGCGCAGAGTATCGCCCGCCAATCTCGGCAACACCCGGAAAGATCTCCCGAAACTGCTTTTCCTTTGCAATCTTTTCAAGCAGTGAGTTCGGATCCGTAATCGCAACAAAATGTTTGCAGGCATTTTCCCCTTGCACTTTTTTTACTTTGTCAAAAAAGTATTGGAAAAAGACCAACGGTTCAATCGTGGAGCCCGATTTGCTCGATACAATAAAAAGGGTCTTGGACGGATCAATTTTATCTTCAAGCAATTTGATCGCGGCGGGAACCGTGCTGTCTAAAACAAAAAAATCAGGGGAAGACGACCCCCCTTTTGCTGAGCCAAAGACCTGTTTCAGCACTTCCGGGGCTAGAGAACTTCCACCCATTCCAAGAAGGACAATGGATTGAAACCCCTCGGCCCGAATCGATTCGGAAAGCTGTTTAATCCGCGCCAGAGGGTGCATCCCCTGTTTTGTAATATCAATCCAGCCCATTGCATTCTGAATTACTTTTTGGTGGACGGGATCTTTATGCCACAGTGTTGGGTCTTTACTCCAGAATTTTTGAACGAATTGTGTTGCCCCCATCTTTTTAAGGCGGTCTTCGACAGGAGATGTAAGCGATCCCAACGCATACGTCTGGCGACTTTGCGCCTCGCCCAGCAAATCCACCTGTTTCTGGCCGATGGTTGCGATCAAGTGATCAAATGAATTCTCAAAGAGCTTCACTCCGTCTGTTATTAATTTATTTGTGACTGACTGAATATTAATTCCGAGAGCCGCCAGTAGTGCCATCGTTTTTTCCGCCTCTTCCAGCCCCGCCATGAATTGACCAGACGCTTTGCCATGATCCTTGTAGGAATCAAAGGTGGCCGCCGGCAAGGTATTTACCGTCATCGGGGCAATGAGGCCTTCCACATAGTAATCATCTGAGTATTTCGGATTCTTTGTGCCGGTACTTGCCCAGAGCAGACGCTGAACCTGTGCCCCTTTTTCGGCAAGGGCCAAGAAAGAAGGTGCTTCAAACATCTCTTGAAATTTCCAATAAGCGATTCTCGCGTTGGCAGTCGCGACCTTGCCGAATAAACTAGACAGGCTTTCCTTAATCTTTGGATCGGAGGTTTTTGCAAGTGCGGCTTCAATCTCAGAGTCAACCAGGCTATCGATGCGGCTGATAAAGAAGCTGGCAACCGAAGCGATCGCCCCAATCTCCAAGCCTGCCTTTACCCGATTTGTTAAAGCAGAAATATAGGCTTTCGCCACCTTTTCATAGGCGTCGACTCCAAAGAGAAGCGTGATGTTAATGTTAATCCCCGCTTCCAACAGATATGCAATGGCTGGAACCCCTTCCTCAGTCGCCGGAACCTTAATCATCACATTCTTGCGATTAACAGCCTGATGAAGGCGGAGCGCTTCTGCAATCGTTCCCTCTGTGTTATAGGCCAAGTTCGGGGCCACTTCAAGGCTTACAAAGCCATCTCGCCCTCCCGTTCTTTCATAGACGGGGAGGAGGATGTCGGTGGCGTCTTGAATGTCGCGGATGACAACCGCTTCATAAATCTCTTTTACCCCGGAAACTTGTCCCATCACCTTTTTAAAATAGACATCGTAATCGGCACTGCCGCCAATTGCTTTGTCAAAGATAGAGGGGTTGGACGTTACACCCAAGAGGCCGTCATTTTTGACCATTTCCAAAAGGCCTCCGGACTCAATTAGACTTCGGCTGATGTAATCGTACCATGGGCTTTGCCCATATTGTTGCAATTGTACAAGCGGGTTCGTTGGGTTCATGGCGTACCTCCTTTTTTGTGGATTCTACCCCTCTTGATTCGAAAATACTACAGAGAAAATAAAGAAAATTGAATTATCTACTAAAGATAACTTGATAAGGATCGGTTATAATAATAATTGACGGTAATGGCAAATATTTTGTGTCAGGAGAGGAGTGGGGCGAAGGTATCCCATCCCCCCTCTGACACAAAATATGATACGCTACCCTCCCGACAAACAATTGACTTTCCATGAATATGACGCATATCATTGATAGTAATAAGCCTGTCTTAAATGCCGTGATAGAGTAAGAAAGGAGATTTATGATGAATACTAAAAAAATTAAAATCGTTTTATTTTTGGTTGTTATTTTAGCTGGTCTTCCGTCTTTTTTGTCGGCTGCACATCAGTGGGCGGGGTTCCATTGGGCGCGCCAAACGAACCCCTTTACATTAAAGCTGGGGGATAACGTGAGTTCTACTTGGGACTCGTATCTTATCACCACTTCGTCTGATTGGAGCATCTCAACGGTTTTGGACACGGTGATTGTCCCCGGAAAGACAACGGCAAGCCGATGCAGGGCGTCGGTTGGGCGTGTAGAAGTTTGTAATTACAAATACGGGAAGAATGGTTGGCTGGGTATCGCGCAGGTCTGGACCAGCAGTAGCCACATCACACAAGCGATTGTAAAAGTGAATGACAGCTACTTTACCATGCCGTACTATAATACGGTCGGGTGGAAGAACTTAGTCATGTGTCAAGAGGTAGGACATGCGCTTGGCCTGGATCACCAGGACGAGGCGCAGACAAACCCAAATCTTGGAACCTGTATGGATTATACGAGTAATCCGGCGGGACCGCCCAACAACGAGCATCCGAATCAGCATGATTACGATGAGTTGTTCAATATCTATAAACATTTGGATACGTCAACGACCCTTGCTCAGACTGTCCCTCCTCCTGCAATAAATCTTCTCTCTTTTGACGAACCCAGACAGTGGGGGAAGAAGATAAGGCAGTCTGCCAATAAGCGGCTCGCACTGTATGAACTTGACTTTGGCGGCGGACATAAAGTGTTTACTTTTGTTACGCTTGCAAATTAAGAGGTGCTGCGGAAGACAGAACGCTTCGCGCGGCGATTGAAATTGGTTGAAGTAGTAGGTCTCTAGATGCCCATAGGTCTTTCAAGCGGAGAGTGAGTGAGTATGATTTATAAGCGTTTTTATCTATCTGTTTTTGTTTTCCTGATTACACTATTTCCAATGATTCACTCACTTTCCGCGCAGGCGGAGGATGATCCCCTCCCAAAGGAAGCTTCCGAGGATCAAGAGAAGGGGCCAGACTTAAAGTTAATTATGGATAAGACCTATAAAGTCGGTGATAAAGTAACAATAAGCATGGAAAACAAAAGTCTCTTTGCCTACTTGCACAATAAAAAAAGCCCGGCTTGTGACTTTTCATTCTCAAACAGCACAGAAGAAGAATTTCTAATCCCACAGGCAAAAGGGTGTGATGTAGTCGTGACGACAGCCATTAAACCCAAAGAGACAAAAGAATTGTTTTCGTGGGATCTTAACCAATGTCCCGACGGGGACACTGGCTGTCTAAAGGGGGAACCCCTTCCCGAGGGAGAGTATACGATTGCCGCCACATTTATAGCGGAGAATCTTGATGATGCGGGAGAAGAACGGTTTTTCGATGTTATCGCAACCTTTCGTATTGTCAAATAAAGTGCTTACCTCTGCCGATGTCAGCCGAATTTGATCGTCTCATCAATGTGATGGAGAGGCTGCGGGGAGACGCCGGCTGTCCGTGGGACAAAGAGCAGACACACGTCTCCCTCAAGCCGTTCCTAATCGAGGAGGCCTACGAGGTACTCGATGCCATTGACTCTCAAAAGCCATCCTCTCTATGCGAGGAACTCGGTGATCTTCTTTTTCAAGTCATCTTCCACGCACAGGTTGCAAAAGAACGCGGCAATTTTAATATCGAAGCCGTTTTAGACAAAACCTCCGAGAAAATGATCCGAAGACATCCGCATGTTTTCTCTCCGGGGGGAAATGCGCCACGCTCCGCCGATGCCGCCATCGGCCAATGGGAGCATATGAAATTAAAGGAAAAACAAGAAAACGGAGAAAGAAAATCCCTATTTGATGGCGTGCCAAAAGCACTACCAGCACTGCTGCTTGCCCATCAAGTTCAGGCCAAGGCTGGGCGCGTTGGATTTGACTGGAAAACAGCAAAGGATGCCTTTCCGAAGATAGAAGAAGAATTTCAAGAGGTCAAAGCCGCCTTGTCAGAAGGAAACACTGCACAATTAGAAGCGGAGCTGGGCGATCTTCTTTTCTCGATTGTGAATGTCGCAAGGCTCTTGAAGGTCAATCCTGAAGAGGCTTTGCGTAAGATGGTTAATCGTTTTATCACACGATTTAAGAAGATGGAGGCTGCGGCCGGAGAATCTGGAATTGAATCGCTTTCAACTGACGAAATGGAAGCGCTTTGGGAGCAAGCAAAACAAAGTGAGATTTATTAACAGTCTCATAATAGAAACAACAATTGCTGTCATTCCTGCGTGCTTCTGGCAGGAATCTCTTATCTCTAAAAACCTAGATTCCCGCCTAATAATTGCGGGAATGACACACTTTAATTATAAGACCCCTCGTAAGGCACCGTCATGAACCCGCTTCGTATTTTTGCAACTGTTTTTGGAATGATTGGCGGCTTGTGGTTGCTTACAAATGGTATTTTGAGTTTAACCTCCCTGCCTGAACCTGATTTGGCTCATGAAGAGAGCGATATGCTCCGTCCGCGTGTTCCACAAGAAGCCCAATCGCTGGTGAACCCGATTGCATCCTCCACAAAGATCATTGAGGAGGGTCGGGCGATTTATTTGGGCGCTGGGAATTGTGCCATATGCCATGGAAAAGAAGGACGCGGCGATGGGGAAGCCGGTGCATTGATGAATCCGCTCCCTCGTAATCTGACGGATTCCAGGTTTCAAGGCGCGAGAAAAGACGGAGAGATTTTCTGGGCGATTAAAGAAGGAGTCCAGGGCCGCGGGATGTTTTCGTACGTTCCCAGGATGATTACAGAGGAGCAGGCGTGGAAGGTCGTTTGGTATATTCGGTCGCTGGGATGGGATGACTAGA
>JBBTNS010000014.1:0-1972 GCA_038067655.1 Nitrospirota bacterium | reverse complement strand
CAACAGCGGTGACGGCGACCCTGTCCGCGATCGCAAGCGTGAATGTTACGGTAACCCCACTTTCGCCTTAAATTCGTTCGTGTGATTCTTCTTTATTCCCATCTGGACTCCTCCTTAAAACCATCTTAAGTTGATGACTTTTTACTGGAAAGTGTTGGGGTCCACTATAGTTTCCAAAAAAAAATGAAAATGGGAAAGATCGGCCAGGTAGTTGCGAGTTGTATGCGGCGAGAGATTCCGTTCTATTTTTAGATATTGTTCAAAATCATGAATGGCCTGAATCATCCTGTTATTCTAGGGGTTCGATTAGGGTAAAATCAATATGGCGCATTTGACTGGGTGTGAGACAAATTTGTGGGGAAGCGGGTAACAATTTCTCTGTTCCCAACATCAGCATGTCGTCATTCCCGCATGTTTCAAGCGGGAATCCAGTGGTTTGTGCTCTGTTTTACATTCTGGATTCCCGACAGAAGCATTCGGGAATGACGCCCCTGTGAGAAGAGTCAAAAGTTTACCAACAAATTTGTCTCACACCCCATTTGACTTTAGAAGCTGTTCTGACTATCCTCAAGCCGTTTAGAACGAAACGTCAATGGAGGCGGTAGGAATGAATTTAGTCGTAGTGGGAACACAGTGGGGCGATGAGGGCAAAGGAAAGATCGTAGACCTGCTTTCCGAGAAGGCCGATTGGATTGTTCGTTATGCGGGTGGACATAATGCCGGCCATACCGTCGCGCTTAAAGAAAGTACAATTGTTTTACATTTGGTTCCAACGGGCGTGCTTCATCCGGGAAAGATCGGTGTTATTGGAAATGGCGTGGTGATTGACCCGGAGGCCCTTCTTTCAGAAATTTCAGCCCTTGCATCTCACGGCATTTTAGTTTCTAACAGGCTTTTTATCAGCGAATCGGCCCATCTGATTATGCCCTATCACAAGGCGCTGGATAAGGCGAGCGAATCGCGCAAAGGGAGCCAGAAGATCGGCACGACTGGGCGCGGGATCGGCCCGGCCTATTCCGACAAGACTGCTCGCATCGGGATTCGTGTCGTTGATCTTTTTGACGAGGTGGTCTTTCGACAAAGGTTGGAAAGCAATCTCACCGAGATGAATCGGTTTCTAAAGGAGGTCTATCAAGTCGAGACATTTGATTTAGATGCGGTCTATCGAGATTACGTTCATTATAAAGATCAAATCAAACCTTATGTTGCTGATACGGCATGGCTCATTCACCAAGCGATTGAGGCGGGGAAAGATGTTCTTTTTGAGGGAGCACAGGGAACACATTTGGATGTGGATATGGGGACCTATCCGTTTGTCACCTCTTCGAGTGCAACAGCGGGCGGTGCCTGCACTGGAACGGGTATTGGGCCAACACAAATGAATGAGGTGCTTGGTGTGACGAAGGCCTATACCACCCGCGTAGGACAAGGGCCGTTCCCTTCTGAGTTAACCGAAGAGATGGGAAACGCCTTACGGCAGAAGGGTCAGGAATTTGGCGCGACCACTGGGCGGCCCCGTAGGTGCGGTTGGTTTGATGCCGTATTGGTTCGATACGCCGTGCGGGTGAATGGTCTGACCGCGTTGGCCGTGACGAAGGTTGATATTTTAGATGGATTGTCCGACCTTTATATCTGTGATGGTTACGAATATCAGGGGAAGGTTTTCACCGAGATGCCCGCATCGCTCTCTGTGTTGCAATCGTGTACGCCAAGGCTTGTTCGTTATTCGGGCTGGACTGAATCAACCGCGGGGATTAGTGATTACGAAAAACTACCTCGAAACGCAAAAACCTATTTGGATGCCATTTCCTCACAGACGCGTTGCCGGGTGGATATGATCTCCACTGGCTTTCGGCAGAAGGATACAATCATCCTGCGCAATCCGTTTGCGTGAATGTTGCATACGGCTTCTTTCTTAAAAAACAAGATTGATTTACCCAAATGCTTAGATTATAAATAGGGTATGCAATTA
>JBBTNS010000013.1:11182-29646 GCA_038067655.1 Nitrospirota bacterium | reverse complement strand
CACGCTACGCAAAGAGCCGATAAGTTTTTACCCACTCAAACCTTCAAAGAGCCAATTTTCATTACAACAACCCCCTAACCCCTTTTGCTAAGGGGGAATTGTCCTTGCCCTTTTTTTATCCGGCAGTTCCTGCCTACTTTCTCTGTAAAACAAGCCAAAAACGCTAAAAGAACCATTGTAGTTCGTATTTTCATCTGGCATCACGATTGCTTAATCACTTGTAGAGGATTGTGTATTGGGCGAAGGTCAGCCCCATTTATAAGGAGATTTTATCATGGATCCTATATTTCTTTATCCAGCCGCTGCGGCACAACATGTGATGGAAAAACGCATGGAGGTCATTTCCAATAACCTCGCCAATGTCAGCACAACAGGATTTAGAAAAGATTTCCCAATTTTTGCCTCAAGGACGGCCATTTTAGCAAAGGCCCATTCGCTTGGCGGGGCATCTGATCCCACGGGAGGAAATTCGCTTCTGCCTGTTCCTTACTATCCGGCAGTGGATGAGGTCGTTACCGACTTTTCACAAGGGGTATCGCATGTGACGAATAACCCATTGGATATTGCCATTGCTGGAAAAGGCTTTTTCCAAATTCAGACCGCAGGCGGCATTCGGTATACTCGGAATGGATCGTTTCGTCTTTCTCCAGACGGGCTGATTGTCACCCAAAGCGGAGAGCCGGTACTAGGAGAAGGCGGACCGATTAGTTTGCCGCAAGGAACGACCCTTATTGATGAAGATGGCGTGGTCTCGGTGAAGGGCGTAGAAGGAGGAGGCCCTGTCACAGTCGGCCAATTATCGCTCATCAATATAGAGGATCCCTTCAAGTTACAAAAGATTGGGGACAATCTTTTTAATATTATTTCCGCAAATACCATTCCGTTTGAGGGAAAACTCCGGCAAGGGGTGTTGGAAGGGTCGAATGTGAATCCGATCACCGAAATGGTCGCAATGATTCTCGCTATGCGGCAATACGAAGCGGTACAAAAGGCCATGCATGGCGCGGATGATATCGCCACTAAAAGTGCGAATCAAGTCGGACAGTTAAGGGCATAGGAGGGATAGACCATGATGCGTTCATTATATATTGCAACGACCGGAATGTCGGCACAACAAACCGCCATTGAGGTGATTTCCCATAACCTGGCGAACGTCTCAACAACAGGATTTAAGCGAAGCTCCGCAGAATTTCATGACTTGCTTTACCAAACCTTTCGTCCAGCCGGAGCCCAGAGAACTTCGGGTATTTTGCCCGTGGGTATTCAGGTGGGTTTGGGGGTTCAGCCGATGTCAGCCCATAAGTTGTTTGAGCAAGGCTCTCTGGAACATACCCATAATCCATTAGATATCGCCATTGAAGGAGACGGTTTTTTCCAAGTGCAACTGCCAAACGGAGATACCGCCTATACGCGGACAGGGTCATTTGAACTCGATGATACAGGGACGATTATGACCCCGGATGGGTTCCCACTCTTGCCCAACATTTCTGTTCCGTCTGGAATGGTGGACCTGGCGATCTCTCCAGAGGGGGTTGTTTCAGGGGTCTTAGCAGGCGCGACAGTTTCCACTGTGATTGGAACGATTGAGTTGGCTCGGTTTATCAATCCAGCCGGTTTAGACTCTCTTGGAAAGAATCTTTATCAGGAGACCACGGCTTCCGGAGGGCCGACAACCGGCACGCCGGGGCTTGAGAGCTTTGGACAATTGCGACATAACTTTTTGGAAGGCTCCAACGTGGATATTGCAAATGAGATGGTGAATATGATTGTCGCACAAAGAGCGTATGAGTTGAATTCAAAGGCGATTCAGACCTCGGATGAAATGTTGTCGCTGGTCAATACATTAAAGAGGTAGGGGGCAGCACCCCCAGGCAGAATGAGTCGCCCCGTTGGGGCGCCTAAAACGGGATATCCTTCCCCTTCAAGGGGAGGCTAGGTGGGGATGGGTTTGTTGGTGTAAATATAAAGGAGAACATAGAATGGTCAAGCCAATTTTTAAAGGGGTCGTTTTTTCTCTCATGTTATTTTCCCTAATTGGGACATCCATGGGAGGCATGGTACTTTCAAAAGATGTCGTGACGGACAAAATGAAGTCGGCCATTCGGCATTATATTTCTGCCCGTTTTCAAAAGGACATGATTCGCATTCAGGTGAAGGGTATGACCCCCATTTTAACTGGCAAGATTCTTTCAGAACAAGATGTCGTTGAGGTCACGCAAGGCCCAGAAGGAGAGGGAACAAAAGGTTTTCTTGGACGAAAGCTGTTTTTACTATCGGTGAGGCAGGATAGCGGCCGTTCCAACGATTATTGGGTGGCCGCAGAAGTATCAATAGCCCGCAAGGTTTTAGTCGCAAGCCGTCCCATTAAGAGAAAAGAACGGATTGATGCTGAGTTTGTTTCCACGCTCACCTATGAGCAGACAGAGCCAAACGCACTTTATGTAGATTCCATCGAAGAACTATTGGGAAAACAAGCGGCGCGTGTGATTTTGCCGGGCGTGCCGATTACAGCCGACATGCTGGAAGAAGCGCAGGTGATTAGCCGAGGGGATAAGGTTACGATTTTTGCCGAAGCAGATGGACTGGTTGTTTCAACTTCTGGACTGGCAAAAGAAGCAGGCTTCTTAGGAAAACAATTGGCCGTTGCCCCGATTTCCGGCAGTGGACAAAAATTGGTTTACGGAACGGTCGTGAGTCCTTCAAAGGTGAAAGTCGAGTTTTAAGATGATGAACATGTTTTCCAAAAAAATAGTCCCGTTTGCATTTATTATTTTAGCTTCGGGCTGTGGGGCATCTAAGCAGTTGCAGATTGCAACGCCGACCCCAGGGGAACTCGTATTGTCAAAAATAGCTGGGCCGCCTGAGCGGACAGAAGGGTCTCTTTGGACGGATAGCACGTCGCGTCCGTTCTTTTTTACAGACCTTCGTGCTAGTCATGTCGGTGATATTGTCACGGTGAAGGTCATTGAAAACGCAAAGGCAACAAAACAGGCTGGAACCGATTCTGCGCGAAATGGGGATCTGGAGGCAAATCTTAAGTATCTCGCAAAAAACGGGTCCGAGGGGGAACTCAATGTTGGGGGTGGGTTTAGCAATAAATATAAGGGATCTGGGTCCACCAGCCGAAGCGGCGCGTTTACAGCCGATGTGCCCTCTGTTATTGTCGCGGTGCTTCCCAATGGAAATATGGTGCTTGAGGGAGTTCGGGAGGTTTTGCT
Organism: Nitrospirota bacterium; assembly: GCA_038067655.1. Taxonomy (GTDB): domain Bacteria; phylum Nitrospirota; class Nitrospiria; order SBBL01; family SBBA01; genus JACPZM01. Next base: position 26,428 of record JBBTNS010000013.1, on the reverse strand, counting down.
AAATCAGGAAAAAGAGATTATTACTATTAAGGGGATTGTCCGGCGCGAAGATATTGATACCACCAATACGGTACTTTCCAGCAAAATTGCCGATGCAAAAATTGAATATACAGGCAAAGGGGTATTAAACGAGGCCGCCCGTCAAGGATGGTTCGGCCGCTTTATAAATTGGATTTCCCCGTTATAAAGAGACTCTGATGAGATACAAAAAAGAAATAACAAAACGACTTTTTGCGGCACTGCTTTCGGGCATCATGATTTTTAGTGCCGTGATACCCGCTTTCGCCGTCCGAATTAAGGATCTCGCCGACGTGGCAGGTGTTCGGAGTAATGCCATTATTGGATATGGATTAGTCGTAGGGCTGGCCGGAACCGGGGACAAAACAGGGACCCTTTTTACGACACAATCGCTTGCCAGTATGTTGACTCGAATGGGCATCACCATTGACCCGAGTAAGGTCAAGGTGAAAAATGTCGCGGCCGTGATGGTGACAGCGAAATTGCCTCCTTTTGCGAAACCGGGTGCCCGTTTGGATGTCACACTCTCTTCTTTGGGGGATGCCTCCACATTACAAGGCGGAACCCTTTTAATCACTCCTTTGAAAGGCCCGGATCAGGTCGTTTATGCGGTTGCGCAAGGGGAGATTTCGGTGGGCGGTTTTGTGGGCGGGGAAGCGGATAAGGTTCAGAAAAATCATCCGACGGTGGGACGCATTCCTGCCGGCGGGATTGTAGAGCGGGTTGTCCCCAACGTGTTTAACGAAAAGGAGACCCTCTCCTTTATGTTGCGCGATCCTGATTTTACAACCGCAACAAGGTTGGCTGATGTCATTAACAAACAGATGAGGAAGATCAGTCCGGAATCATCCGAGGAGGGCTTTCCTCCACCTGCGCAGGCTTCTGATTCTGGGTCTGTTAATGTTCAGGTCCCAGCGCAATATAAGGGAAAAATTGTGGAGTTCTTATCAAAACTTGAAAGTCTGGATGTTCAGGTTGATGTACAGGCCCGGATTGTTGTGAACGAGCGGGCGGGGACGATTGTTATGGGCTCCAATGTCAGAATTCGTGAAGTGGCGATTGCACACGGGAATCTAACCATTGAGGTCAAAGAGGAGCCGCAGGTCTCTCAGCCGAACGCGCTCTCTTTGGGGACAACGGTTGAGACAAAAAAAGAGACAACAAAAGTGACTGAGGAGAAGGCAGAGATGTTAGTATTAAAAGGCGGGCCAACCATTGGGACGCTGGTCGCAGCGTTAAAGGCGATTGGGGTGACGCCTCGGGACCTGATTTCAATTTTGCAGGCCATTAAAGTGGCCGGGGCGCTTGATGCCCAACTGGAGATTATTTAATGAATACAATTGACTCTGCTACGCCCCTGGCTCAAAATGAGATGGCTCGTCCCGTTGCAAAGGAAGGCAACGCGAATCAGGATGGCGAGAAATTACAAAAGGCCGCGCAGTCGTTTGAGTCTTTTTTTATTGCGATGATGCTCAAAGAGATGCAAAAGGCCTCAGCCTCTGGCGGAAGCGGAAATGGTTTTTTTGGAAAAGGGACACAAGGGGAGATTTATTCACATCTTTTTAATCAGGCAATGGCAGATCAAATGGCATCACAAAACACACTTGGAATCTCTAAATTAATGGTGAAACATCTAAACAAAAATGAAGCCACGTCAAAAGGGTCAGAAGCCGTATCGGCGGCAACCAATGAGAAATCGCTGAACGATGTAAAAAATATGTTGCTTTATACTAAACCTTTTGGCGCAAACAGCCGATAAGTAAGATACGGAGAGGTAACGCTACCTCTTCGCAGAGAGTGAGGAAAGAAAAATGAAGATTGAAGGTGGAAACCCATTTAAGGTTCTTGGGGCTTATTTACGCACAGACAAAGGGGTCAAAAAAGGGGGGGAGGCGGCACCTGTCGACGCGCAAAAATCTTCTGATCGTATTGAAATTTCAGAGAAATCTGTTCAAATAGAGAGGCTGTCGAAAATGGTTTCAAAAGGATCAGATATTCGTGAAGACCGCATCTTAAGCGCACAGAAAAGCCTGGCGTCTGGGAAAGTGCCTAGTGCAAGGGCAATGGCAGAGTCGCTTGTTAAGTCCGCGGTAATGGATAAAATTGTTTAAGTGTAAATGGGCATGGATAGAAATTTGGGGGGAGAATGGCTACAGCAACCGGGGGGACAACTATAACTGATATTGAGAAGCCACTTTTATCCCGGCTTCTTTTAACGCTTGAGGAGATGATCAAGCAGTACCAAATCCTACTATCCGTGCTCCAACTGGAGAAAGGGCTGATGATTGAGGGGAACCTAACCGAGTTGGTTCCTTGTCTCAATAAAAAAGAGGAGATTTTAGAGGAGATTAGAAAACTAGAAGCGCGGCGGGTCAAGGAGATTGCCCCTCTAGCCCGCCGCCTTCGTTTGGATGCGCCCTCTTTTCCCGGGGTCACCCTCCGGCAGATTATCGGGGTTATTTCTTTTCCTTATCGCGGACAGCTATCCTCCTGCCACGATCGGTTGCAGGCGCTTTTAGCCGCTGTGACTGAAATTAATCAAATCAACGGATTATTGGTTGGCCGGATTTTACAGCAAGTCAACTCGCTCATTGGCCTTTTAACTCATCTTTCAAACACCCCTCAGACCTATCAATCTTCCGGTCTATTCGGGGGAGATTCCCAAACAGGACGTCCGAATCAACAGGTCGGCGCCCTCCACATACGGGGGTAGCCTATGCCAGATATTGGTGGAATGCTGCTAATTGGAAAGCGGGCGCTGTCTGCCCATCAGCAAGCGATCTCGGTTACGTCGCAGAATACTGCCAATGTCAATACGGAAGGATACAACCGACAAAGCGTGGTGTATGAAACAACGAGCATGCTGGACGGTTTTGGCACCGGCGTACAACTCCAGCAGGTGCGAAGCGCTGTGGATCGTTTTCTAGGACTTCAAATCGGATCTGAACAAGCAACTTTAGGGCGATTTCTTGCGGAGAAAGGATTACTGGATCGGGTGGAGGCGGTTTTTGGAAATCTGGGAGAGGATGGTGTGAGTCAGTCCATCAGCAATTTTTTTGCCGCCGTCAATGACCTTTCCGATAATCCCAGTGGCATCCCAGAACGAACCGTTCTGGTTGAGCGTGGGAAAAGCCTCGCACATGCGTTCGCAACAGCAGATACGCGGCTCAAGGTTATTCAAGCAGACAGCAATAGTGAAATCACAAGCCGTATCGACGAGATCAATAGCCTTGCCTCACAAGTGGCGGGTCTCAACAAACAAATTCAATCCGCTGAGGCTGCGGGAGGCCCTCCTGCAAACGATTTAAGGAGTCAACGGGATGGCCTTTTGAAGGCACTTTCTAATGAGATTGGGGTTGATGTGCTTGAAGACCCAGATGGAATTTCGCTCATCATTGGCAGCGGCGGAGAACGCGTTCCTCTCGTTTCTGGTGATACAGCGTTCGCACTTTCAACGCTGCCTGATCCTGCTTCCGGATTTTCCAAAATCGTTTATCGCGGCAGAACCGATATCACAAACACCATTACAAGCGGGAGGCTTCGGGGATTGATTGATGTTCAGAACCATCTCATCCCGTCCTATATTGACCGGCTAGATCAGTTGTCAGCCGCGCTTTCACATGAATTTAATTTGCAGCATCAAGCCGGGTTTGGCTTGGATGAATCCACTGGCGTTGATTTTTTCTCACCCCTTAACGAGAAAAATGTTTTTCCGGCCCAAAACAATAGAGGAACCGGGGTGGTTACCGCGGAATTTGAACCCTTGCCCGACCCCCCCGATCCAGACAATCCACCCCCTAAAATTACGTTTGATACTTACCAGCTTTCTTTTAACCGAGGGGCATTTACACTTCGAAATCTTAGCACCGGGGAGCAGATAACCACTTCTGATGCCGATGAAATTACGTTAGAGAGAGTGAAGATTAATCTAACGGGCACATTAAAAGAGGGGGATCAATTTCAGATCAAGATGCACCAGGGTGCGGCGGGAGCAATGGCCGTTGAATTATCTGATCTGCAACAAGTCGCTGCCTCCAAAACAAAGGAGGCACTCCCCGGTGGTAATCAGAATGCGATTGCTTTGGCACAGTTACAAAATAAGCCGGTCTATTCATTAAAGGAAGCCACTTTTGAAGGCTTCTTTGCAGGGTTTATAGGAGAGTTGGGAACCCGGGCACAGCAATCTGCCCGAAATCTTTCTGTCCAAGAGGCGGTGACGAAACGACTTGATACAATGCGGGAAGAGGGGGCTGGGGTTTCATTAGATGAAGAGATGACGAATTTAATTTCGTTTCAGCGGGCCTATCAGGCGGCGGCCAGGCTGATTACCGTGGCTGATGAGTTGTTACAAACAGTGATTGCGCTGAAGAGTTAGGCTATTAAAAATCTGTCATTCCGGCATGGTTCTAGCCGGAATCCATGAATAAAATGCTGGATACCGGCCTTCGCCGGAATGACGAATGTAAAAGAATTGACTAGGACACTGCACTCGTCGGAGATTTTTTCATGCGTATTACAGAGCGAATGATTTTTAATTCGGGCATGCGGGGGCTTCAGTTCAACGCCGCTGCCGTATTAAAGGCGCAAGAACGCGTCTCCTCGGGCAAGAAGGTGCTGCTTCCATCGGACGACCCCGTCTCGGCAAGCCGAATCTTGAATTTCAACAAAACAATCTCCCAGATTGATCAGCATGTCAGAAACAGTTTTAGGGCCGAAGACACACTTTTGGTGACCGACTCGGCTTTGGAGAGTGTGCAAGCACTCATTGGGCAAGCCTCAGCGAGGGCGGTCGAGATGGTCAATGCCTCTCGAAACGCCGATGACCGAAAGATCGTCGCGATAGAAATTGGGCAGATTTTTGAGCAGATTGCCGCACTTTCCAATACGACGCATGAAGGTCAGACCATTTTTTCCGGAGATAAAGTTAAGACAGCCCCGTTTGATTTTGAGAAGGCATGGCACGGGAAATATGTGGGGAGAACACCTCCTGAAGACATTGAGATCGTCGCTTACGATCCAAACAACCTGGAATCAGGCAGTCATGATCGGCTTAATCTGACGGTGGATGGTATCAATCTCCAAATTACGCTTAATGAAGGAACTTATGACGGAGCGAGCATTGCCCAAGAAATTCAGGAGAAAATCAACATCGATGATAAAATGAAAAACCCGGATGGTACAAATCATACGGAGGTAACGGTCTCATTTGTTATCGAGGATGAGGATACAGGGAGTGGTCATCTGGAAGTGCAATCCAATCGGTCTCGCGGCCGATCTTCGGTTGTTTTTAATAAAATTGTCCAGCCGGAGCAGGACCCACTTAAACCCGCTCAGGTACCTTTGGGTGATGCCCGTGAGATTTTGGGTCTTTTGACTGGGAAAAGTCAGCTTTCCGGGGAAGAATATTTGGGCAATGATGCGGAATCGGGCATTTTAATTGAGCCTAATGTTTTGGTGCCCAAAAATCTTTCCGGTAGTCGCGTTTTTAAGGGCGGGAAGGAGGGTGTTGATATTTTTGCCAGCCTCCTGAATTTCCAAACGGCACTCAATACCGATAATATCGTTGGCATTCAAACGGCAATCGCCGATATGGAAAAGGCAATCAATCAGACCAACGACGAGCGGGCAACGGTCGGATCACGGCTTTCCCGCCTAGAACAATCAAGAACACAGCTTGAAACCTTCCAAGTTGCGGCCAAAGCATCCAAGTCGCAGGACGAAGATATTGACTTAACGGAAGCCATTTCCGATCTCGTTCTGAAACAAAACGCCTTAACGGCCAGCCAATCAGTTTTTGCCCGCATTATCCAGCAACAAACCCTTTTAGACTTTTTGAGATAATCCATTAAAGTGCCTATTTGCCTTGTTTTGCCAATTTATGTATGATTCCCGATCATATGGATCATCTGGACAAAATCAGAGTGTGACATTTAAAAAATATGGGGGGAAACAATGATTAAAAAAAATATATTCCAGTTTGTGTTTTTTTTATTAGGCATCAATCTGTTCTTGACCAGCGCTGTAAACGCCGCTGACAAAGGGTGGTATTTGACGCCGGGTGTCTCCTATATCATGGAGGACAAGGATCGTGATGCGGATAACAGCGTTGGTTTTCAGCTGGGCGTTGGCAAGCCGGTAGACGACGTGATGAATGTGGAATTGACTGTCACTTTCGACTCACTTCCGCAGGGGGGGGGGAATTCTTCCGAGTTTGATCAAGTGGGGCTGCAGTTAGACGCGCTTATTTTTCTCTCGCAGGTCAAAAAGTGGTCTACTTATAGTGTGTTTGGGGTAGGCATTCTACGGACCGAGTTTGATGGAAATAAGGGAGGCGCTCCAATGATTAACGTGGGGTTGGGCGTAATGAGTCCTCTTTGGAAGGATAAAGTCGGCATACGGTCCGATGTGCGATACCGCATTGACGAACGCAACGTTTATGGAGAGAGGTCGTTTGGGGATTGGATCGTGAACGTGGGGTTAGTCGTGCCGATTGGTCAAGGGAAAGCGAGCAAAGCCAAGTCTGAGAATAAACCAGCGATCAAGATCGATATGGCCAGTGATGCGCCGATCATTCTCAAAGGGGTGAATTTTGAATTAGGGTCTGATCAATTACTCCCTGATTCGATCTATATTCTTGATGCGGTTGCGGAAGCTTTACGGAAACAGCCTACAGTGGCTGTGGAAGTGGCTGGCCATACGGATAGTTCTGGCAGCCCAGAATTTAATCAAGAGTTATCCGCAAAGCGAGCAGAGGCCGTCACTAAATATCTCGCAACAAAAGGGGTTGCGGCGGAGAATCTGAAAGCCGCAGGTTACGGAGCAGACAAACCCATTGCCGATAATGCAACCCCAGAAGGAATGGCCCAGAATCGCCGCGTGGAATTGAATATTCTAAAGCGGTAGTGCTGCGCACGGCGTTACGCTTCGCGCGGAAAACGCAGTCCCTCGAAAACCTCTCCTCGCTGGGGGAGAGGTTGCGTGTGTTTTGAGGGAAAAGGTCGAAACGTTCTCAATATCATGCTGCTTCGCAATCTAGTTTCCATCACTTTATCGTTGTTCTTTCTGCAAAGCTGCGCGGACAATGTGCCAGAAAAAACCGTTTTCGGGACGGTTGCCAGGGGTGCTCCGATTGCTGGTGCAAAAGTCACCGTCAAAGAGGCCACTGGGTCATCCACGACCACGACGACACTCGACAATGGGGAATATGCGATTGATGGCAATATTACGGTTCCTTTCTTGGTCAAGGTTGATCTCCCCAAAGGGGGGGCTTTATTTAGTATTGGGTATGAGACCGGCGTCGTCAACATTCATCCGCTAACCCAGTTGATTCTAAAAGTCGGGTACAAAGCCACGGGAAAGACGATTGATGCGGGATTTAACGATTTTATCAAAAACCCGCCGCCTGCTGCCGCCCACATTAAAAAAATGGCTAAAATCGTTATTTCCTCCATTTCCGAAAAAGTGGCAAGCCATGCGATCAACCCGGACTCTTTTGACTTAATGACGACACCCTTCGAAGCAAATAATGCCGGCTTTGATGCGGTTTTAGACGACATCGTTGTCGGTTCAGATGGATCCATCACAATGATCAATCAGGGGGTTGAGCAAGTGATCATGCTGACTCCTGATCCAGCAACTGGGAGGGTTAGCGTTGATTCGCTGATTGGAGGTGTCTTAACCAATAGGGAAGTGATTACCATTGCTATTGTTTCCCCTGTTATGGATACGGCATTTCCCAGTCACGAAATGCTTCCCCCGCCAGAGATAGATGATCCTTTAGGACTTTTGCCCCCCCCTCCTGTTCTAGATTGCCCTTCTGTCTATGAGCCAGTCTGTGGCAACGATGGGATATCGTACGAAAATGCTTGTAATGCGGAAAGATCGGGCATGCCCATTATCCATGATGGCGTGTGCGATGAGAATAGTGCTCCGCCTCCTATTGTTGATCCATTTGAGAATTCTCCGGATTCTTCTCTCCCTCCGATTGTGACTGACCTAATAGGTGATAACAAATCACCAGAAGCTCCTTATGTTGACCAGACTGTGACGCCTTCCCCCGATGACCCACTTCCTCTTACCGACCCTGACTGTCCTTCCTCCAACATTTTTTGTATTCAGATTTATGATCCGGTTTGTGGTGTGGATGGGAAGACATATGGAAACGCCTGTGAGGCGATGTCCGCTTGTGTGTCGCTTGCCTATCTAGGTGAATGCAACCCCGGCAACAGAGAAGAAACGGGGGAGTAGACTGAAGCGTCCCTTTTCTTGACAACAGGGAGGGGGTTGGTTAGGATTCCCAATTTAACAAGTATCAATTCTTGAAAGTAGACTATAATGGATAAAAGTCGTCCAACCGCCGTCCTGTATGGCGATCTGAATATGTTGCGCTGCTTTCACAACAGTGGTATCCCCACCTACATACTTTCATCGGATCCTAAGGAACTTGCGTTTTATTCAACCCAATGCCAACAAAAAAAGATCATTGCCAATCCAAATGTGGCACCGCACCAAACGGTTTGCGATCTAGTCGAGTTCGGGAAAGAGTTTTCGGTCAAGCCGATTTTATTTTATGGAGATGATGGCATGACACGCTGCATTTCCGAAAATCGGTCTCTTCTTTCCAACTACTATCATTTCCTCCTTCCCCCGATGGAACGTGTAACCGAGCTTCTTGATAAGGCCCTTTTTATTTCCCTTTCTAAGCGGTTGAACCTGCCTTCACCTAAGAGCGTTTCATCCCGGGAAGCCAAAAGCCCCAAAGAGGTTTTGCAAGCGCTCTCTCTCCCCTGTGTCTTAAAGCCCACTTCCCATGTTGGTTGGTTCCAATCCAATGTGATTATCCAGAGAGGAGGCGTACACCACAAGGCGCTTATGGCGCACTCTCCCGATGCGCTTGATATCCTATATGAGGAGGTGAAAAAGGTCACCGATGAATTTGTGATTCAGGAATATATTCCCGGTGGAGACAATCATATCTACAGTTTTCACGCTTATTTTAATGGCCGAAGCGAGCCTATGGGTTACTTTTCGGGGCGGAAAATACGAACTTACCCCAGTGGTTCCGGCGAGAGTGCCTTTATTGAACTGGTCAACGAGCCTGCTCTGGTTCGTATCGGTATTGACATCCTAAAACGACTGGATTATGTCGGTTTTGCCAAGCTTGATTTTAAAAAGGACACCAATCGCAATCAGTTTTTTCTTTTGGAAATCAATCCTCGGTTTACCCTGTGGAATTATTTAGGCGCCGCTTGTGGGGTGAACCTTCCTCTCCTGGCCTATCAGGACATATTGGAATGTTCGCCTATGCCACAAATCCATTATGTCACGAATGTGAAATGGCTCTTCTTTTACTATGATGTGAAGAGTTTTTTGGAATCCTACCGAAAAGAAGGCGCCCCCTCCTTTTTGCAATGGGTTCTTTCTTATCAAGGGAAAAAGATCTATAATGTCTTCTCTTGGCGTGACCCGTATCCCTTTATCGTGTCATGTTGGCGTTCTTTCAGAGCAATTTTCGGTGCTATTTCAAGAAGGCTCGTCAAGGGAAAAAGGTGAGATACGTCCACCAGAAAGCACGGGAAAATCAAGAGTCAATGGGGGCACCCCTATTTCCTTGACAGGGTTTTTCGCTCTCTGCTACAGTGAAAAAGTGGTTCTTCGTCCTATACCCAAGCTTGGGATCATCATGATTCGAGAAGCAAAAATAAACCGTCTCATATTGCTACTTTCCCTTCTTGTATTCTACCTTTTCGTTGGCACGGCCGATGCCGCCGCCAAATCAAAAGTCAATCGTGTTGTCCTTAAAAACGGCCTCACGGCACTATTTGTTGAGGAGAGCAAGGCTCCGGTTGTTACCTTTCAGATTTGGTATAAAGTGGGTTCGCGCAATGAAATCACAAGCAAAACGGGGCTTTCGCATCTGTTGGAACATATGATGTTTAAGGGAACAGCCATCCACGGCAAAGGAGAATTTTCTCGGACTGTGGCCAAAAATGGTGGCACAGAAAACGCCTTTACCGGGAATGATTATACCGCCTATTTTGAAAATTTTTCTGCGGATCGGATTGACCTTTCACTGGAACTAGAATCAGACCGAATGCAAAATCTTTTGATTGATCCCTCCGAGTTTTCTTTAGAACGAGAGGTCGTCAAAGAAGAGCGCCGCTCCCGCACCGATGACGACCCTTATTCATTTTTGGTCGAAACATTGCACGCAACCGCCTTTATGGTTCATCCATATCATAATCCGATTATTGGATGGATGGATGATCTGAACAACCTGACAAGAGATGAGGCCTATCAGCATTATAAAAAATATTATCAGCCTAATAATGCCACGATTGTCATTGTGGGCGATTTTCAATTTGAGACGCTTCTCCCAAAGGTCGTTGCGGCTTTTGAGAAGATTCCAAACGGGGCCCCTATGGCAGATCGGGTCCCAAAAGAGCCGCCCCAAGCTGGAGAACGTCGCACCATCGTGAAGAAGGAAGCGCAGCTCCCTTTTATTTTTATTGGATTTCATACCCCCAATTTTAGTCATCCCGATACCTATGCCCTTGCCGTTCTTGCCAGCATTCTTTCTTCTGGGAAAAGTAGCCGGCTTTACCAAGAGCTGGTTTATAAACAGCAAATTGCGCTAGATGCCGGTGGATCGTATGAAGACTTAACGACCGACTCGGATCTTTTTTATTTTTATGGAACGCCCCGGCCTGGCATTGAAACCCATGTGGTTGAGACCGCGTTGAATGCTGAGATTGCGCGGCTTCAAACGGAAAAAGTCACTGAACGAGAGCTGACCAAGATCAAAAACAAGATGGAGGCCTCTTATTTTTTTGGGGCTGATTCGAACTTCGCACGGGCAATGCAAATAGGCAAGGCTGAGACTGTCGGTGCTGGATACGATTATGTGGATTCTTATCTAAAAAAGATTCGTGCAGTCACAGCAGACGATATACAACGTGCCGCGCAAACTTATCTAATTGCAGATCAAAAATCAGTTGGCATTTTAGTTCCACAACCCGCGCAGCCGCCGTCGCCAAGTCAGGAAAAGGAGCCCTAATGCGTGTTTTATTATTCGTCTTCCTTTATCTACTTGGCAGTCTGAATCTGGTATCCGCCGAAATTAATCCAAAACGGATTGCCCTAAAAAATGGGATTACGCTTTTTGTGATTGAGCGTCACACACTCCCAATTATCAGTGTCGAGCTTTTAATCCCTTCCGGGGCAATAAACGATCCTGCGTATCGCTCTGGTGTTGCCAGTTTAACCGCGTCCCTTTTGGATGAAGGAACAAAGAACCGTACATCAAAACAAATCTCCGAAGAAGTGGATTTTATTGGGGCGTCCCTTTCGGCTTCTGCCGATCTTGACACAACGGCTGTCAGTCTACGGGTTTTAAAGAAAGATATTGAAAAGGGGTTTGATCTTCTTTCCGATATTTTATTGAACCCTTCGTTTGAAACCCGCGAGCTTGATCGGGTACGTCAGCTCGTGCTTGGTTCCATCCATGCTGAAAAAGACGATCCCGGGGTTATTGCCAGCCGCGCCTTTGATAAGATCGTTTTTGGAAATCATCCCTATCGTCATCCAATCATTGGAACAGAAGAGACTGTGAAGTCTATTGAGCGAGACGACCTGGTCTCTTTTTATCAAAACCACTATCTCCCCAAGGGAAGTTTTTTCTCCATTGTTGGTAATGTCACGGAAAAGGAGGCGGTAAACTTAGTTGAAAAATACTTTTCAAAATGGGGAGATCATCGAGAAAAGCCTACCCGTACGGTGCCCATTTCCCCGCCCGTTGCCCAGCCGCAAAAAACCGAGTTGATTCAAAAGGACTTAACGCAGACAACCGTGCTAATGGGACATCTCGGTGTCCGCCGGAACAGTCCTGATTTTTATCCGATTGCTGTTATGAACTATATCCTAGGTGGTGGTGGGTTTTCGTCTCGCCTGCTGACTCATATTCGCGATAATAAGGGACTTGTCTACTCGGTTCATTCATCATTTAGTTCGTATCGCCAGGAAGGATCATTTGAGATTTCGCTTCAAACCAAGGCCAGCAATACTAATGAGGCGATCTTAGCGGTTCGAGAAGAGATTGATAAGATTCGGAAAGATGGGGTTACAAAAACCGAGTTAGATGAAGCAAAAGCGTATCTGATAGGCTCTTTCCCGTTGCGCCTAGAAACCACGGGAAAACTGGCGAAGCTGCTCTCCGCACTGGGCTTCCACAATCTGGGACTTTCTTATTTTAATGACTATCCCCAGTATATTGAGAAGGTGACAGCTGCAGCGATATTAAAAGCGGCACAAACTTATTTGCGTCCTGAAGCGTTGACATTGGTCGTGGTTGGCAATATTGCTGAAGCAAAAATAAAAGACCAGCATGGTTTGAAGTGACATTGGTCACTTCAAACTGATCATGGACATGGAAGATTCCAGCCAAGAACAAGAAGAATGGGTTGAAGAAAACGACCCCGCAGGCGATTTTGTTTCGACAGATCACCTCATTGAGGAAGAGACGGAAGAGTCAGAGTCTCTTTCCGAAACGACCGAATCCTCCGAACAAAGTGTTGCGGTTTATGATCAGCTGCACCACTACCTTATGGAGATTCGAAAGTACCCGTTTCTCTCCCGTGAAGAAGAGATGCGTCTTGCCCTCTTATCCAAAATATCGGGGGAAGAGGCTCTGCAGGCCATTACAGACCTTGTTTTATCCCATCTTCGGCTGGTCGCTGCCATTGCAATGGAGTATCGGAACCTGCCTTTTGATACCATGGATCTTATTCAAGAGGGGAATGTGGGACTGATGCAGGCCATTAAAAAATTTGATCCTTATCGGAATGTTCGGGTGTCAACATACGCCGCGTGGTGGATACGCGCGTACGTCTTAAAATATGTCATTCAAAATTGGCGTCTTGTAAAAATCGGAACGACGGAGTCGCAGCGTAAACTCTTTTTTAATTTATCGAAAGAGCGGGAGCAGTTAGAAAAGTTAGGCTGTGTCGCAACGCCAAAGCTTTTGGCTGATAAGCTCCACGTCAAAGAAGAAGAGGTCATTGAGGTCGAGCGGCGTCTAATGCCGGGACATGAGGTCTCGCTTCATACAACCGTTTACGATGCCGAATCTGAAACATCGTTGATAGATATCATCCCTTCCGGAGATCCGGGGGTTCAGGAGATCACGGAAAAAGAGCAGCTCAATCGTCTATTTCAATCAAAACTCAAGGCCTTTTCAGCAACACTAAACGAGCGGGATCAAGATATTTTATCTGCACGGATTTTGTCAGAAGAACCGAGTACCCTAGATGGACTCGGTACAAAATATAACATATCCAAAGAACGCGTTAGGCAGCTAGAAGAGAATTTAATAAAAAAATTAAAAAAATTTATCACTCCTAGCGGAGGGCGTAATGACAGCTCCCGTTGGTCGCTGTAAAAATCATACCTTACGGTTAATATAATGCCAAAGACTCAACATCTTTTTCTTTGTACCGGAACCACTTGCACACAAGAGGGGGTGGAAGATTCGTTGCATCGGTTATCGGAAAAAATAGCCGAGAAAAATATTAAAAATGTGCGTCTGACGCTTTGCCGATGTCTCGGACAATGCGGCGAAGGCCCCAACATGGTCATCTATGGAGATGGCCATGATCGCTCTGGAACATGGTATGGACACCTTACAAAAGAGACAATTGACTCTTTTGTTTCTCAACACCTTCTAAAAGGAGAGAAGCTGGCACATCTTGTACGCACCCCGGTGGATTAGACTTCCGGAGGCGGGCAATCTTGGAGTGGCCTCGCCACATATGGATAAGATTGGCATTTATCAAATTGCGTTTGACGCGCATATTGGAACGACGCAAGAAGAGCGAGCAATCCCACAGCCTCTGATGGTTGATATTGAATTGACCGGAGCAATCAATACTGTTTCTGATCGGCTGGAGGACAATATTGATTATGATTTAATCTGTCGAAAGATTATTGATCTTGGACAAACGACTTCTGTCAATCTGATTGAAACGCTCACAGAGAAAATAGCTCAAAAGGTGTTGGAAGATCGGAATGTGGAATCCATTTTTGTTCGGGTTAAAAAATGTAACCCTCCGCTCAAAGAAATTCAAGGCGGCTTCTCTGTTGAGATTATGCGGCATCAGAAAAACCTACAGGCTAAATAAGTGCCTGTCATCCTAAGAAGATTGTCTCGTTCATTTTATAATCAAAAGACGTTAACGGTTGCGCAAGCTCTTTTGGGAAAATTTTTGGTTCACCGTGTCTCTGGAGAGGAACAAGTCGGACAGATTGTTGAGACGGAAGCCTACATGGGTCTGGACGATCAAGCCTCACACGCGTCACGGGGAAAAACCAATCGGACCGCTCTCATGTTTGGCCCACCCGGGTTTGCCTATGTCTACTTGATTTATGGAATGTACCATTGCTTCAATGTCGTGACGGAAGAAGAAGGGTATCCCGCTGCTGTGCTGATCCGCGCGTTGGACCCGGTTCTCATAGAAAGCCAAGCCGCTATTGTATCTGGGGGAAAACGTCTGGAAAAATGGGCCAACGGGCCAGGGAAGCTCTGTCGCTACATGCAGATTGACCGAAATCTCAATGGGGCAGATCTTTGTGAATCAGCCCTCTTGATTGAAGATCGGGGCGTTACTATTGAACCTTCGAAAATCGTAGCCGCCAAGCGGATTGGAATTCCCTATGCCGGAGCGTGGAAAGAAAAGCCATGGCGTTTCTATTTAAAAGACAGTCCTTCCGTTTCAAAGAGGGATTAAGAAGCGATTAAACCGCTTGATCCCTCATGAAGAAAAGCGGACGATTCATGTGTCCTAAACACACTATTTGTCACCAACAATCTCTCAATATTTTCTTGACTTCATTTAGGAACGCATGATAGATTTCTTGATATCAAGGGTACTCCAACTTTAAAAATAAAGAAAGGGATTTGATGGAAAAGTATCAAGTTTTAACAGGCCCAGAGGCGTATTTCTGTACCTCTGCAGCAAGAATGGGGATCATTCTCCCAGAGCCGGGCGAGGCTCATATTGAAGGGCGGATTGTTCCAGAAGATGAGGCGATGGAATTTGCCGCGCGCAAGTTTTTAGAGGCAAAAAATCCAACCATCCATCCAGGGCCGCTTGTCCTGTGGAATTGGAACGCCAAGGCAGTCAAGAAGGCAAAGGCCATTAAGATTCTTGCGGATGCAATTCCTGCTCGACTTAT